>CATLIP010000073.1 GCA_949957035.1 uncultured Lachnospiraceae bacterium | reverse complement strand
ATAAAGTATATTCGTAACACTTTACCATCATCTTCTTCCATCCAGACTATACTGTCGGCCCCGGAATCTCACCGGGTCGGCCTGTAAGAAACTCTTACGGCTCGCGGGCTTTACCGCCGGTAGGGACTTACACCCTGCCCTGAAGATATATTCTTTTCACTTATGTAGTTAGTATAACCTGTTATCATAATAATTTCAAGAAGTTTGTTAAAAATTCTGTGCCTCGGGAAGGCTCTGATACATCCTGCTTAACTGATCCTCGATTGAGAAAAAACTATCCAGCAGTTTCGGATTAAAGCTTCCGCACTGTCCTGTCCCAATCATCTCTATCACCATATCCCTAGAATAGGATGCCTTGTAGACCCTCTTACAACTCAGCGCATCATACACATCTGCCAGAGAAACCACCTGTGCCCACGGAGAGATACTGCTCCCTTCAAGCCCCTCGGGATATCCCTTGCCATCCCACCGCTCATGATGATGCAGGGCAATATCACAAGCATAATCAAAGATTCTGCTGTCATGAAGCTGAGGAATGCTTTCAAGGATTGCAACACCCTTAGTCGTATGGGTCTTCATCACCTCATATTCATCCGGCGTCAACCGTCCCGGTTTCGTCAAAATGGCATCCGGAATGGTAATCTTTCCCACATCATGCATAATTGACGCCAGTGCAATGTCATCGATCTCCTCTTTGTCCATCCCCTTACCGATAACGGTATTCTCCAGCATCAGCCTCGTAATCTCAGATATCCTCTGAACATGGCCGCCGGATTCCTCATTCCGAAACTCAATAGCCGTCGCTAACGCCTCAATCATACCCTGGTTCAGCTCTATAATCTGCTTCGCCTGCTCTAATAACTTCACCTGCTGCTTTTCTACCACAAGGTTCAAATGACGTCTCGTCTCGAAGAGCTCAATCACAGACTCCACCCGCCGCATCACCACAAAAGAAACATAGGGCTTCTTAATTACATCCATGACTCCAAGCTGATACGCCTCTTTAATCACCTTATCATTCGCTTCTGCTGTGATGAGAAACACCGGAATCTGCTTTAACAGTCCCTTAGACTCCATCTTCCTCACAACCTCAATCCCGTTCATCTCCGGCATCATCACATCCAAAAGCACCGCACAATAATGGTTCCCGGGATTCAGAATCTTCTCAAGCCCCTGCCGTCCATTCACAGCCTCCGCCACAGAGTAAGTGTCAGAAAATATCTTACGCAAGATTGCACGATTGATTGCATCATCATCGACTATTAAAATTGTATTCCTTCCTGATTCATCATACTGTTTCATTTCTAACTACTTCCTTTTTCGTTATTATGTGTGAATATATGATCAGGCATTCTGATATCGTCGGATACAGTCCACGATACTCGTCTGAATTGACTCTGCCTCCACAAAAGCAGCCTTTGCCTCCGCCGCTTTGCCTCCGCGCAGCAAAGTCAATATCTGTGTATATCGTGTAAAAAGAGGTCGAATTGACAGATTCCCCGCAGCCCCTTTTAGTGTATGTACCCGCCCGGTTAGCTCTTCATGACCTTCTCCGTCAAAATCCTCGATTCGAATTGGATTTGAACTGACGACATCCAAAAACATGCCAAGCATCATCTCATATAAAGACTCATCCCCAACGACGCGTTCTATCCCCTCCTGCACGTCAACGCCTAACTGCTTTAATTCCTCCAAAAATCCCATACCAAAAACTCCTTCCTTATATCAAAGATTCCCCATACTGTTGTCTGCGTTCTAACACCTCCCGGTACGTAGCCTTTAACTGTTCCACAATCACCGGCTTGGACACGTGCGCATCCATACCGGATTCCAGTGCATCCTTGATATCGTCTACAAATGCATTGGCTGTCATGGCAATAATCGGCACACTTTTTGCCGACGGATGCCCGCTGCCGCGTATCGCCCTGGTCGCCCCATACCCATCCAGAATGGGCATCTGTACATCCATAAAAATAACATCATACTCACCGGGTTCAGAGCTTTTGAAAAGGTCTACTGCCTTCTGTCCGTCTTCCGCAATATCGCAGACCGACACCCCCAAAGATTCCAGAATCTTCACCAGAATTAAGCGGTTGACCTCGATGTCATCCACCACAAGGACATGCTTTCCCTCAAAAACACTCTTTTCCTTCTTCGTATCTTTCTCTTTGGATTTCTCATTCCGGCTGTTCATAAGCCGCTCAACCGCCTCCTTAAAACTATGCATGAAAAACGGTTTCGTCAGGAAATTATCTACCCCAACCTCCAGAGCTTCCTCCTCAATCTCACTCCAATCATAGGAAGTAAAAAACAGAATCGGTATCCTGACCGGATAATTCTTACGAATTAACCGGGCAGTCTCCATGCCGTCAAACTGCGGCATCTTCCAGTCTAATATCATCACATCATAAGGCTCGCCGTTCTCCCTTGCCGTACGCATCATCTCCACCACTTTCTTGCCATCAGTGGTATATTGGATATCCACACCGGTATGCGCCATCGCCTGTACAATATTCTGGCAGACATATTCGTCATCATCAGCAACAATCATCCGTCTGACGCCGTGATTCTCCCAGAAGGCCAGATCATCTTCATCATCTTCACAAATACGCAGATCTAAATCCAGTGTAAACGTTGTGCCTGCCCCAAGCTCACTCTCCACCTCTATCGAACCGCTCATCAGGTCTACAAGGCTCTTCGTGATAGCCATCCCAAGCCCTGTTCCCTGAATCTCCCTTGCAGCAGGATTCTCCTCTCTGGTAAACGGCTGGAAGATGATCTCCAGATAATCCGCAGACATTCCCTGTCCATTATCGCGAATTACAAACTCGACCCGGCTATACCCTTCCGTAACCCCGGGCAGCTCACAGACCTCCAGCTCAATACACCCGCCCTCCGGAGTGTATTTGACCGCATTGGATAAAATATTGATTAGAACCTGATTAATCCGAAGCTTATCGCCCAACAGCCTTTCATGGGAAAACGAAGATGCAAAAATCCTGAATGACTGGTTCTTGGCCTTGCTCTGAGGACGAATGATCACATTCAATTCCTCAATTACTTCAGCCATATTCACTTCTGAAATATTCAGCGTCGCATTGCCGCCTTCAATCTTGTTCATATCCAGCACATCATTGATCAACCCCAGAAGATGCTGGCTGGCAGCGTTGATTCGCTGCGTATACTCTAATACACGTTCCGGGTTATGGGCCTCCTGAGAAAGCAGAGTGACCAATCCCATAATCGCGTTCATCGGCGTACGGATATCATGGCTTACGCTGCTCAAAAATGTACTCTTGGCCTTATTCGCAACACGCGCCAAATCCAACGCCTGCGTCAACGTATTCTGGGTCTCCCTCTCTCTGGTTCGGTCAGAGAGATAGATAACAATCTTCTTCTCTCCCTGAAGCAATACACTGTATACCGTCTCCCAAAACCACCTGTGTTCTCCTGTCTTTGCATGAATCCTTTCACTCATCACCGGTTCAAAGGAAGTTCCGGGTTCCATAGCATCCAGATCGGAAAACTCTACCTGCTTACCGGAACAATATTTTGCCCGTCCAAACACCCGAACATCCTTAAAAACGTCCTCCCTGGAAACACCCAAAACCCGTTCTACATTCGAACTTACATACTCAATCCTGTATTCCTTACTGTTCAGCATAATATAGACGTCATCCGTATTATTGGACAGATAGGTCGAGAAAATGTCAAACTGCTGCTTATTATATTCAATCTCCTGCTCTTTCTTACTAAGCTCCTTATGGCTTCGCCAATTGAGAAACAGGAACCCAAAAAAGAACATCATGATGATAATCAGAAACATAACCGCAAACTGAGAATTTTTGATAATGGCGTCTGCCTCTTCCATGACTGCCGCAACAGGAACAACAGATATCAAATACCATCCCTTTACATTCTCCACAGGTACGTACGTACAGATCTGTTCTCCCTGTGCACTTTGAAATATTGCCGTACCTTTATTCTGATTATTCAATATTTCGACAAATTCGTTTCCGCTGCCATCTGCATCATCCGAATCTTTTGCCATATCAAACAGGTTATCAAATTTTGATTTTTCATTTTCATCATCAGAACGCATGAGAATCTCACCTTCGCGGCTCACAATATATCCCCGCCCTTGTCCCTCATAAAAGGACAGCGAAAATTCCTCAGACACCTGCGCACTTTCATATGCCTTCTGAAATATTCCCGGCACACCGTCGGCAAATTCAAATCTCTCATAATAACCAAAGGACGTTTTACCCGAATACAGCCCCGGATAAGGGTCCCGGATATCGGCTCCGGTCAGGGAACGGTATTCCTCAAGCTCCTCTCCCTGCATCAGGAATACTTCATCGGTCTTATTATTAAAATATTCGCCTGTCTCCAGATTAATGACCGAATAATAAGCGTTAATTGTAGAAAACACATTCAGTTTCTCACGAACTCCTGCCGTATCCCCAGAGTCCATATGTGAAAAATAAGCAGCATAACTGTGCAGTCTTTCTCTGTCTGCCGAAATAAAGGTATCAAATGACTGCTCCTGCTGCCTTGTCACATCTAAGACATTCCTAATCGTCTGATCCATCAAATTGTTGCGGAGTATCCTAATATATGCTCCCCCGACAACCACAACCAACGCAATACAAACACAGATCAGAACTATATAATACCACTTACTCTTTTCTCTCTCCGTTCCTTCCACATTCATTCGCCTTCAAATTCTCTTATATTCTATTTCTCTCATTCTATATCTGTATATTATACATAGATAGTCGTAAAATTACAATAAAAAAAACTAAAAACTAATATCAATATTTATCTTTTTGCGATTTCCTCAATTGCCTCCAAAAGCAGTGTAAAATCTAATGGTTTTGAAAGGCAGGCGTCAATCCCACATTCCATCGCTCTTCCCTTGTTGCTGGCAAGAATGTCTGCCGAAAGCGCTATAATCGGAATGTGTGCCAGAGTCGGGTCTTCCAGCCGCCGAATCGCCGCTGACGCCTGCCAGCCGTCCATCACAGGCATCTGCAGGTCCATGATAACCAAATCATAATCCCCGGGAGATGCACACTCCACCTTTTCCAGTGCAATCTGTCCATTCTCCGCAGGCTCCACAGTAAATCCCATTCTCTCTAAAAGCTCCGTCTCAATCTCCAGATTAATCTCATTGTCCTCCACAAGCAGGATACGTAAGCTTGTACTCGAAAAAGCCTCCTCTTCTCTGGCGGCATCATGGAGAGGCTGCGCCCGGAAGGTCAGGGCAACGGTAAACGTACTGCCCTCATTCACAGCGCTCTTGACCTCAATATTTCCATGCATCATATCCACAATGCTCTTCGCAATCGTAAGGCCAAGACCAATCCCATGTACGCCGCTTAAAGTCGAATTTTTCTCCCTGCTGAAAGGTTCGAAAATCCTTCCCAGAAATTCCTCGCCAATCCCGATACCGTTATCCTCTACCACCAGGTTATAGACCACATAGCTGTTGGGAAGCTCGTCCTTTTCTGTCAGCTTTATATTCACACTGCCGCCGGGATTCGTATACGTAACGGCATTATTGGCAAGGCTTAACACAAGCTGCTGCAGCTTCCCCTGGTCCGCGTAGATAACATTATGCTTTACGCTGTCACAGTCCAGACAAAAGGACAGCGACTTTTCCTTTGCCTGAGGCATCAGGAACTCATATGCCTCCCGCACTGTCTCGCACAGGTCGCACTCCACCTCTGCAGGTCCCGCTGCATTGGACAGGGCAGAGATATCCAGCACCTTTGTAATCATATCAAGAAGCTGGCGGCTGGCGGTGTCAATTCGGTCCAGATAGCCGATAACCTTCTCCGGTTCTCCAATCCATGCTTTTGCCAGAGACGTAAACCCAAATATAGCATTTAAGGGCGTACGCATGTCATGTGAGATATTGGAAAGAAACGCATTCTTCGCCTTGATTGCCAAATTCGCACTTCCCAGAGCCTCGGCAAGCAGCCTCTTCTGCTCCGTCTGCTGTCTTCTTCTCTCATCGGTGGACTCTCCGATAAATACATAGAAGATATCCCCTACAGCATCGTTCTTAATATAATGTCCGTAATCCTCTACCAGAATCACAGTCCCGTCTCTGCGTCGAATCCGGTACTCTACGTAATCCAAATCAAACTGATTCTCAAAAATCTGTCTTTTAATATTCTTGTCCACCTCATCCCAGTCTTCCGGGTAAACGACTCCCCGAAATTTATTACCGGTAAGTTCCCTGAACTCTTTCCTCGTCTTACACTTGAATATATTGAGCAGACTTTGATTCACATAGATAATCTGCCCCTCACCCTCTGCGAAGTAAATCAGGAAACCTCCCGGACTCTCATCCATGAACCTAAGAAACTCACAGGTTTCCGGAAGGCTTTTTCTGTCCTCCAAAGAAATCAGCTCTTTGGGAATACTCTCTTCACTGATATTGTCCGGTTCAATTCCATTCTCTTCTAAAGTACGCAGTAAATGTATTACACGCTCTATCAGATGTCCTTCCTGTCTCATGTTCATAAAAACACCCCCTCATATATTAATCTCTTAAAGTCCTGATTCTCTAAATCGCCTTCTGACGCCATTTACCACGTTTATAAAATATGCTCGTGATGATTGCGCCAAGGAGCCACGATATCAGAAGTGAAACATAGATACTCTCTTTGCGCCCTCCCGGGAAATCCGCGTTCTTCGTCAAGTGTACCAGTCCATAGGCAATCGGAACCCTAAGGAAAATGGTCATCACAATAGAAATCCACATAGGCGTTACCGTATCGCCGGCGCCCCGCATCACACCTGAAAGGCTTTGGATGACTGCCATCGCAATATATCCCACAGCCAAAATGCGCATCATATTCATACTGAGCGTCACCAAATCTGCCGTGTTCGTGAAGATAGCCATCAGATGTCTTCCAAATATCAGTATCAGCCCTGTAATCGCCGCGGAAAACCCGACTGCCATCAACGTTCCCTGCTTCGCCCCTTTTGCGACACGGTCATAAGCCCTGGCACCCACATTCTGTCCGGCATAGGTAGTCATCGCCGTTCCGAAAGAAAAGTTTGGCAGCATCGCGAAGCCATCCACACGCATTACAATCACATTGGAGGCAATGAACTGCTCTCCGAAACTATTCGTCAGAGACTGAACCACTAACATTGCCATAGACATAATGGCCTGCGTCACCCCCGAAGGAACTCCCAGACGGATGATATTCATCCCATGCCGCTCTGTCAGCCGGAAATACTGCGCCTTAAAGTCAAACAATTCCTTCATCCTCATCAGCTTAAGCAAGCATAGCACAGCGGAGATTGCCTGTGCAATTACGGTTGCCAGCGCGACACCGCTGACCCCCATATCAAATTTAATCACAAACAGCAAATCCAGAGCAATATTCAACACGCTTGATACAATCAAATATACAAGCGCAGAGATTGAATCTCCAAGACCTCTCAAAATTCCACTTAGAATATTATAAAACGCCAACCCCGACACCCCAAGAAACAGGATACGCAGGTAAGAAGTACACCAGTCAAGAATGCTGTCGGGGGTCTTTAAAAGTACCAGAAGCGGCCTGGCCGCCACAGTCGCCAGAATCATTACTATAACAGAAGAAATCGCTGTCAGAACGATGCTGTTCGCAATGGCTATAGACAGGTCTTCTCTCTTTCTCGCGCCAAAATACTGGGATACCATGATGCTGGCGCCCACGCTGATTCCGATAAAAAGCACAATCAAAAGGTTCAGGATTGGCCCTGCGCTTCCCACAGCCGCCAGCGCATTATCACCCACATAGTTCCCCACTACCACGCTGTCTACTGTATTATATAACTGTTGTGCGATATTGCCAATGAGCATCGGCACAGTAAAAATCAGAATATCCTCCCATGGTTTTCCCACGGTCATATCTACCGGCGCAAATAATTTCTTTAGTACACTCATACTCTTCCTCCTCTACATACCTTATTGGGCGGAGTCTCTCCACCTGAAGGGCATGCGTCACAGTTTGCCCCTTGGGTATACTCTTATATTCAGTTATATCACAAATTCTTAAATTTTGATAGAGTATTTAAAAAATCCTTGTGATATAGTTTTAAAAACTATATAATAGTTCCATTGAGGTGATAATATGACAATTAATACAAAGGACATGCTGAACAGCATACTCTCCAGTATCTCACGAATTGAGTACGTAAAACCGGATTCTATTCCCAATATAGACCTTTATATGGATCAGGTAACAACATTTATGGAAGAACAGCTCTCTTCCTCCAGACGGCATGAGGAGGATAAGATTCTGACCAAGACCATGATTAACAACTATGCCAAGAATAACCTGCTTCCCCCGCCGGTGAAGAAGAAATATTCCAAGGAGCATGTTCTTGCGCTGATTTTTATCTACTATTTTAAGAATATACTGTCCATAAAGGATATTGAAACTCTCCTCGCCCCGATTACGGAGAAATATTTTGACACTGGCGACACGATTAACATGACCTCCATCTACGAAGAAATCTGCCAGCTTGAAAAATCCCGGATTGACGCGCTGCAGAAAGACGTTGCAAGATCCTATCACCGGGCCATGCACAGTTTTGCTGATGTTCCGGTCGAAGAGCGCGACTATCTGCAGCTTTTTTCCTTCATCTGTTCTCTGAGCTTTGACGTATATGTCAAAAAACTCCTAATCGAAAAGTTAATTGACGAACTGCCGGAACCGTCGCATGAAAAAAAGAAGAAATAAGGCTTCATGAGTCTTGTTTCTTCTTTAAATCTCCTATGCTATTACTGCGTCTCCTCTTCTTCCGCTGTATCAATCCTGGCAAATACCATATCATAACCATCGTTGCCATAGTTCAGCGAACGATTCACACGGCTGATGGTGGCAGTGGACGCCCCTGTCTTCTCGGCAATCTCAAGGTAGGTCTTGTGGTCACGCAGCATCTTAGCCACCTCGAATCTCTGGGACAGCGACAACAACTCATTGATCGTACAGATATCCTCAAAAAATGTATAACACTCTTCTTTATTCTCCAAGCTCAATATCGCACGGAACAGAAAGTCTACTGCCTCCGTCCTGATCTTCTTACTCATAAAACATAATCTCCTTCACAGCCTTATCCATTACCTTTATATTTTAGCACACTAAATTTATAAAGTCTATATCTTTTTCCTGTGTTTTAGACAAGACTTTAATTTTTCCAACGACGTATTGGCAATCAGCTCTTCTGGAAAATTCACCTCTAAAAGGGCGCGTTCTGCATACGGATAATTTGCAATATCCACATCCACATGAGAATCACTTCCTAAGACCACCATAACCTCCTGCTTACGGCACTCCCACAGCATATCCCTGCAATTCTCCATAGTATTTACCCGGAATCCCTTTGGACTTAATGAAGAATTGTTCACCTCTAAAAGGGTTCCCGTCTTCTTGGCCTCTCTGACCAGCACCTCCATATCCACCGGGAACCTTCCATCATCAGGATGCCCGATAATATCCACATAAGGGTTCTGCATTACATTCACATATGCCCTTGTCACTATTTCCCTGGAACGCTCTCCCTTAAAGCATGGAAAATGCATACTGGCAATGGCAATGTCCAACTCTTCTAAGATTTCTTGTTTAAGGTCTACCTCTCCTTCTTCGTTCAAAATATTCAGCTCCGTCCCCAACAAAAGCTCGATGCCGCACATCTGTCTGGGAACCACCCGAAGATTTTGGAAATAATAGATATGGCAGGTCCCCGGCATCTGCACCGCATGCTCTGTGATTGCAAGGCCCTTAAGTCCCTTCTCTGCCGCTGTATACGCCATCTCACGGATGGTATTGTAGGCATGGCCGCTGGCCAGTGTATGGGAATGTGTGTCAATCTCAATTTTCATAAATTGCTGTCCTTCTTTCTTGTCATTTCATTTTAAACATGGAAATATTATACAGTATATGTTCGGCTTTTTCTACACAATCTAAACTGAAACTTATACAAAGTATAAACGGAGGTAAAAAACGGCTATGAAAGATAAAACAAATCAGGAAATCATCGACTCATTCGATTACCTTTCCAACGCTGCCTCGTCTCAGGACTGTACAGGGTTAATTCCGTCAGAGCCCGCTTCTACAGAAGAGGTGGAGGCTTACGAAGAACTATATCATTTTCTGCCGCCCCATGGCAGGGCTTCTTCCATCAAGCCTGACGAACACATGAAATAATACCGCATATACTAATGAAAAAATGGAGTTTTCATCATGCCTTCTAATAACTTAGTCCCAGTAAACGGCGTTATCCAGAGTATCTCTGCATTTGACAACAACTGCTGTATGCTTGAGGTCACTCTTCGTAATTCCGACGGCATTACTAATTTTATCGTAAGCCCTGATACTTACGTAATCAGTGAGGTACGTTTAAGAATTGGGATGAATGTT
>CATLIP010000072.1 GCA_949957035.1 uncultured Lachnospiraceae bacterium | reverse complement strand
ATCTCCTTACCGCATTTATTGCAAATAATCTTCTCAACGTTCTCTACTCTTTCTAACTCAGTTCTATACTGGCGCATACAATTCCTCCTGTCGGTATCCTGTAATCTGCAAGGTATTCTGTCAGAAACAAAAGCCTACGCAAGATACTTCTTCTTTCTTGTTACGCCTACATTATATCGTCTTCCCAATCAGCTTTCCAGTGGGAACTACTGTCATGTCTGCCATGAATCTTCCATAAAACCAAAAGTCCCACACTTACCCTGTCTTTCTCGGACACAACCTCTTGCTCATCAAAATTGCATCTTCGAAAGGAGCGCTATAATAATTCTTCCGGACTCCATCCTCTGTAAATCCATATTTCCGGTAGAAAGAAATCGCTGCCTCGTTACTCCTTCTCACCTCAAGCATCAGACGGCAAATCCCCTTCGCCTCACAGCTTTGTACCAGACGGTCAAATAACCTGCCCGCAACCCCTCTTTGGCGACAAGAAGGCTCTACCGCAATTCGCGCAATCTCTCCCTCGTCCAATACATGATAGAAAATCACATATCCGGCAAGAAAATCCCCTTTCCATACGCCAAGAACCAACGTGTTCTCCTGACACAGCGTCTCCGAAATTCCCTGCTGCGTCCATGCATCTGAGAAAATGCACCTTTCCATAGCCGCCAAGTCTGCTATATCCTCTTCGTCTCCGCGCAAAATCTCATGAATTCTCAGTTCTTCTGATTCTACTCCAACGATGCAGCGCCTCATCACAATGCCTCGATATCCTGAATCAGCGCATCCACCGAAGCCTCCTTCGTCGCCCAGCTTGTACAGAATCGAACCGCGCTGTGATTATCGTCAACGGTCTCCCAGAACGCAAAACTATACTTTTCTTTTAACTTCTCCATATGCTCGTTAGGCAGAATGGGGAATTGCTGATTCGTATACGAATCGAACCGAAGTCCATACCCCTTCTTCACAAATGCATGTTTCAGCTTCATGGCCAGCTCATCCGCGTATTTTGCAATCTCAAAATACAGCCCATCTGTAAACAGTGTGTCAAACTGAAGCCCCAGCAGCCGCCCCTTTGCGAACATACCGCCATGCTGCTTGATGAGATAACGAAAATCCTTCTTAAACAATGGATTAGATATTACCACCGCCTCGCCAAACAAAGCCCCCACCTTCGTGCCGCCAATGTAAAATACATCCGTAAGCCTTGCAATCTCCTCCAATGTAAGCGTATTCGCCTCAGACATCAAGCCATAACCAAGCCTTGCTCCATCCATAAAAAGAGGCAGGGCCAATTCCCGGCAAACCTCGTGCAATTCCTGCAGCTCTTCCTTACTATATAGGGTTCCATTCTCAGTAGGCTGGGAAATATATACCATACCCGGCTGAACCATATGCTCATGGTCATTGTCATTCCAATGATCTTCATATGCCTTTCGCACCTGCCGCGCCCTAATCTTACCGTCCTCACTGGGAAGTGCAAGAACCTTGTGGCCAACCGCCTCAACCGCCCCCGTCTCATGAACATTAATATGCCCCGTTAAGGCCGCCAATACACCCTGATGCGGCCGAAGGCCCGCACTAATCACCGTAAAATTCGTCTGTGTGCCGCCCACAAGGAAATGTACGTCAACCTCCGTACTGCCGCATAATTCCTGAATCTTCGCCCTGGCGCCGGCACAGTAGGAATCCGTACCATATCCGGCCGTCTGCTCGAAATTGGTCTCCTCTAACCTCTTCAAAATCCGGGGATGCGCTCCCTCCAAATAATCACACTCAAATCTAATCATGCCCTAACCTCTCCCTTCTCTCTCGCTCTGCCTGGGATACACGAAGATAATTCGGCCGGTGCTCCGCCGCCGTTTCCATCTTTCCGGCCCTGTAATATCGAATTGCAAGGGCGCCCACCGACGCTGCCCGCTGACGGTTCATATGAGCGGGGGCAAAAGAAATCCTCCTTCCGGCCATAATCCGCTCCACCAGGGCTTCACAGAACACCGAAACCCCGTCTCCCAAGAATATAATCTCTCTGTCAAAGGCGCCAAGCTTCTCGCCAAGCTCCTCAATACTAAGCGCCATCTGGTCCTCCAGAATCAACAAATCATTTCCTTCAAATTCATAGATTCCCGTATATACCTGTCCTCTTCTGGCATCCATAATCGGGCAAACAATCTTATCTGTACCACACAGATTATACGCCAGGCCTTCCAGCGTAGGAACATGAATCAACGGTTTTTTCAGCGCCATTCCTAAACCCTTCGCTGTGGCAGAACCAATGCGAAGCCCCGTAAATGAACCCGGTCCCGCCGCAACAGCTATGGCGTCTATAGTGTCCAAATCAAGCTCTGTCATCCTTGTCACTTCATCCAGCATGGGAAGCAGCGTCTGAGAATGGGTCTTCTTATAATTCACCGTATATTCCGCAACCGTAATCTCGTCAATAGCTCCCGCCTCTACAACCGCTACGCTGGCAACAAGCCCGGAGCTGTCTAACGCTAATATTCGCATATGCTAATCCTCCGATAATCGAATCCATTTTCCAGATTCTTCTCTATCTTAATCTCCGTATAGTGTTGCGGCAGAATCTCTTCAATCAGATTCGCCCATTCAATCAAGCTTACTCCTTCCCCATAAATATAGTCCTCAAAACCTACTTCTTCCATCTCTTCCACGTCGCCAATCCGATAGACGTCAAAATGATAGAAGGGCAGCCGCCCTTCCTCGTAAATCTGTACAATAGTAAATGTGGGACTACTGACAGGTTCTAAAATCCCAAGTCCCCAAGCCAGCCCTTGGGTAAACACAGTCTTCCCGACTCCAAGCTCCCCGATCAGCGTATAAACCTGACCTGGCTTGGACTGCTCTCCCAGCTTAACCCCCAGTTCATAGGTCTCGCGCTCTGCGTTCGTTTCTATCACCATAGGAAATATCCTCTCTAAAAAATATCTGAATCACTTTTTCCCGCCTCGTCATTATAACATATCTTTTCTTCTTTCGCCACTCATGATATACTTATTTTATTATAACACAGGAGGAGACTCACATGAAATTTACATTCTACCACAATAACATCAATGTATCGGACCTTCAAAAATCTGTTTCATTCTACCAAAAGGCCCTTGGACTGACCGTCTCAAAAGAAGTGGAGGCCGAAGACAGCAGCTTCAAGCTTGTATTCCTTGGCGACGGTACAACCTCCCATCTTTTGGAACTTACCTGGCTTCGCGACATGGACCGCCCCTACAATCTGGGAGATAACGAATTCCACTTGGCTTTTCATGTAGATGATATGGATGCAGCGTTTGCGCTTCACAAAGAGATGGATTGTGTATGCTTTGAGAATCCCAAGATGGGTATCTATTTTATCAGCGACCCGGATGGATACTGGATTGAAATCTGCCCTGCGGATTAACTGCTTTCCTGTTCTCATAAAAAGAGGCTGCCATGAAACCCCATTGGCAGCCTCTTTTTGGATACTGTTCTCTACATATGGCTCTTAAGAATCGGGCTAATCTTCTTATAGATTAGCAATACAATCACAGATACCAAAAAACCTTTCAGCAAATTAAACGGAGCAACTGCAAAGATAGCAAATGTCGCCAGACTCGTAATATGACTGTTCACAGCCGCCCCCATACCAATCAATGCGTCCATCGGCATTCCAAAAGCCTTGGCATAGGCAGGCAGTAATACGAACGCATTTAAAAAGCAGCCAACGAAGGTCATAAAGACCGTTCCCACCGCCATGCCCAGCACAGCGCCGGATTTGGTACGTTTCTTTTTATAGATAATTGCCGCAGGAACTACCATGGAAGAACCAATCAGAAAATTCGCAAATTCCCCCACACCCGCCGTATCTGTCCCATTAATAGCGAAGTTTAGCAATATTTTCAAAAACTCAATTACGGCCCCCGCAACAGGCCCCATGGTGAAGCATCCCACCATTACCGGAACTTCGCTGAAATCAATCTCATAGAAAGCCGGCGCAAAGGGCAGCGGAATCTCAAAAAGCATCAACACTACCGATATGGCCGCAAGCATCCCCATCTGCGCCATACGCCTCACATTCGTCCCTGATTTCGTCTTTGTAGATGTCACTGCATCTGTACTCATAATGTTCCTCTCCTTTTCATAAAATACATTTTTCTGAATATAAAATAAAAATCCCTGATACTTATATACCAGGGGAGAGAAGTTCATGAGTTTCTGTCTTCTGCATCATTGAATCATCCTTCTCTCATCCAGACTATACTGTCGGTTCCGGAATCTCACCAGATCAGCCAACGCAATCTTCATTGCATCAGTTCGCGGACTATACCGCCGGTTGGGAATTACACCCTGCCCCGAAGAATCTTTTATTTCATGAATCTATTATAGAGCATTACATATATGATTTCAAGAGATTTCTCACTTGATTTTATCCTTCAAAATGGCTATACTGAAACTCACAAACTGTTGACATTAAGAAAGGATTTTCTACCATGTGGATTGCAGACAATTGGGAAGATTATGAAATCATAGATTGCAGCAAAGGAGAAAAATTAGAGCGTTGGGGACAATACCTCCTAATCCGTCCGGACCCTCAAGTCATCTGGGACACCCCGAAAACGGACCATGGCTGGACACACAGAAACGGACATTATCACCGAAGCAAAAAGGGTGGCGGAGAATGGGAGTTCTTCCATTTACCGGAGCAATGGCAGATTCGTTACCGCAATCTTACCTTCAATCTAAAGCCTTTTAGCTTCAAGCATACGGGGCTCTTTCCTGAACAGGCCGCTAATTGGGACTGGTTCTCCGATAAAATCCGCAGCGCAGGACGCAAGGTAAAGGTATTGAATCTGTTTGCCTATACAGGCGGAGCCACTCTTGCCGCTTCTGCCGCCGGCGCCAGCGTAACCCACGTAGATGCTTCTAAAGGCATGGTTGCATGGGCCAAAGAAAACGCCGCCTCTTCCGGTCTGTCCGACAAGCCCGTCCGTTGGCTGGTAGACGACTGTGTGAAGTTTGTAGAACGGGAAATCCGCCGCGGCAATCACTATGACGCCATTATTATGGACCCGCCTTCTTATGGGCGCGGCCCCAAAGGGGAGATTTGGAAAATCGAGGATGCCATTCATCCGCTAATCAGGCTATGCGCACAGCTTTTATCGGATAACCCTTTGTTCTTCCTTGTTAACTCCTATACCACAGGACTTGCCCCTGCTGTACTTACCTATATGTTGAGCACAGAACTAAAACACTTCCATGGTACGGTAACTTCCCAGGAAATCGGCCTTCCTGTCAGCCGCACCGGATTATATCTTCCCTGCGGCGCCTCCGGCAGGTGGGAAATATAACATGAGGGGCTGCCGGAAATGATAAACCTTCATTTCCCGGCAGCCCCTTCTTATTATCCTGCTTTTGATTAAGCATCTTTAAAATTCTATCCCCCTGCCCATGGCGTCTTTCAGATAAGTAACTACATCCTCCAACTTATGGACTATCTCCATCTTCTCTTCCCATTCTTCGCCTTCCATGTCCTTATTCACCAGGCATTGTTGAATATGCTTTACTTCTTTGATTAATTCTTCTGTCATTGCCATTCCCCCCTTTTCTTAATTTAAGCTTTTCTATAGTATACCATATTCCATCCTTCTTGTAACATCTATTTTATTACTATTGGGTCATATTTGCATACAAAATTCTTTCACGTATTGACCAAGCGCCTCTTGAACCTCTGCCATCTGTACCTTTGCCTGTGGATTCGAATAAGGAATACGGTTAATCAGGCGATTTATATAATCATTTTCCTGAATCATTTCCATAGAAACCTTAAAATTGATGTCAAAAAAATACGCCAGATATGACAGCCAGTAATCCAGCTTCGTCTTTCTTGTAAGAGCACGTATGGACTCTTTATTACGAAATTGCCTCAGCACTTCCGGGCTTAAAGCTGTTTCACCTACTTCCCTAGCCGAAACGCCCAGCATGGTTTCTATCGTGTCCTCTAATTTAACACGGCAGTTATCCAGCTTGTCGGCATCCCGAATGATACGCGAATGTAAGAGCTCCCTCTCATCCTGCACTCCTTCCAGACGAAAGTCACTGTGCTTTGCAATGGCAGTCCGTATCACACTATCCCAAGTATCATCCGCCACGAACTTACGAATCATCCCTTCCTCAAATAGTATCTGTACCCCAAATCCGGCGTGGTCCATGGTATCAGGCTCAAAACTGTCAAATCGCTTCAGTTGTTCAAATCTTCCGATATCATGAAGCAGCCCGATTAACTGTGCAAGCTGCCGGTCTTCTTCCGGAAGGCTCATTCGCATTGCAATCTGCCTGCTGCATTCTGTGACGCCGTATGTATGTACAATTTTTAATCGAATCTTGTCATCCGTTCTGTCGTACCCCTCCAGATAACGTTCAAATTCTTTTTTTGCATGTTGTAAATCCATTTTATGCCTCTCCTGTTCTGTTAAATTTTCAAAAAAATGTAATCACCTTTGACTATATCCATTCATATCAGTATAATAATATATAAGTTTTAAATAATGGAGGTATATCGTCTTGAATATGAATTTGAATCAGCTCGCTATGATCCAGAAACTAAAAGGATGTATGGACCGTTTTCGTCTGAATCATCCGAAATTCCCCTTATTTTTAAATGCCATTTCCCAAGATGCTCTGATAGAAGGGGCTGTTGTCGAAATTAATGTTACTACACCGGAGGGTAAGAATTATTGTTCAAACCTCAGGCTAAAACAGGAGGATTTGGAATTTATCGAATGTTTAAAAGCGCTTCGCTCAAGTTAAACGGAGCCTTAGGGCTCCCTTCCTCTATTCCACACCCTTCTTTTTGCAGATATCAGCAAGGCAGCAACGGTCACAGTAGGGCTTCGTCCTTGCTGTACAGACGTCCCGCCCATGATAGACCAGACGATGGCAGAAGTCGCTGCCTTCCTTTGGCGGAATGATCTTCCAGAGCTCCATCTCCACTTTCTTCGGTTCCTTGATTCCATCCACTAATCCCATACGGTTCACCAAACGGATACAGTGGGTATCTGTTACAATCGCCGGTTCCCCGAATACATCGCCCATAATCAGATTCGCGCTCTTTCGGCCCACCCCCGGCAATTTCATCAGTGCATTGAAATCCTTTGGAATCTTACCGCCGTACTCATCTTTAAGCATCTTCATGCATCCGCTGATATCTCTTGCCTTGCTTTTTCCGAGGCCGCATGGACGCACAATCTCCTCTATCTCCGCCGGGTCTGCGGCAGCTAATGCGTCTACGTCGGGGAATTTTTTGTATAAATCCTCTACCACAACATTGACTCTTGCATCGGTACACTGGGCCGCTAAACGGACGCTGACCAGTAGTTTCCATGCCTGGTCATAGTCAAGAGTACATCCTGCGTCGGGGTATTCGGCCTTCAATCGCTCGATAACCTCCAGAGCCAGTTTCTTTTTTGTCATAAACTTCCTCCTTTATGTAATGGCCTGTCGTATTTTGAATTTCTTTTTTTCATCTGTCATTTTATCATTTTCGCGCTGACATTCCAACTACTTAGATAAATTCTTTCATTAATATCATTTTAAGAATCTTTCGATTTGTTTAAGGGAATGAACATATTTTAGACACATTTATCCTTTATACTGAGAGTCAGATAGTTGAAGAACATATCAACTATCTTCCCCCCTCACAAAGTAGAGCACCTTGGGATTTTCCTCAGGTGCCGCACTTTACTCTCATTCCTTTTAGATAACTATAACCACGACGAGACCCCCACAATTCATTGGATTGTGGGGGTCTCGTTATCTTAAATGATACTAAAACCCCTTGGTGACATTCCTGATTGCTCTACCTGCTGTTGGTTCCTTATAACCTATAAAAGTGTTGACCTAATTCAATACAATCGCATTTACAGCCTCTATCAGATCAACTACATAACCTCTATTAACCAGTGATACTGGTTCACCGTCAACAACTTCAAGACACTTATTTCCATCGTAACGGTATAATTCTATCTCTACCTCGGGCTGATTTTCACTATCAATCTGTAAGGTTAGGCTGATTTCTTCTTTATCTGTCGGCTCTTCCTCTGTAAATTCGGACGCTGACAGAGCGTTGAGGGCATTCCAGAAATCGTCCGTGTCAATCTTATCATCCTGATAGTACCAGATGCTTTCCTTATTCTTTTCTTTTACGATTAGTTCATACTCAGCCCCTTCTAGAGATATTTCTACTCCGCTGATATCCTCGAAATCCGCCCATATCACTTCCTGATGGCGAAGATCATTGTAGGAAACGTCCATCAGCTCTTCATAGTCCGGGCCGCTGATCTGATAGATGAGCTTCGATTCACCGACTCTTAAATACGCCGTAATCTCTTCGTCCGTATCTGTATCTGTTTCCGTAAACGTGAAGCACAACCGTCTCTTCTTTTTCTTCCTCGTCTTCCCCATCCCCTACCTGGTACTGTAAGGTCACAGTCAGCTCAGGGGAATCCAGGCCATAAGATTTTAACTCTTCATCTGTTACATCATAAGACACATAGTTCGTCAGGTTTAACTCACGGATTGTTTCCACATAAGCATGTCACTTTTCACTGACTCTACAACCTTTAATGCAGGAGAGCAGATTCGCGAATGCGTCGTATTACTGGAAAAGAAATGGACAGAAAAAGACATTTCCTTTGACCTTCATCTGTTGGAACAAAAAATGGACGGTAATGAACAATTATTAAAACAGGTATGGACAAATCTGATAGACAACGCCATAAAGTTTTCACCGTTCAAAAGTAAGATTGTCCTGTCTATGGATAAGCACAGCGACACATTTACTGTTACAATAACAGATTATGGTTGTGGAATAGATGAGAAAACACAGCATTATATCTTTGATAAATTTTATCAGGGTGATTCCTCTCATTCTTCGGAGAGCAATGGTCTTGGGCTTACCCTTGTAAAGAAAATTATAGAATTGCATCATGGAACAATTGCAGTAAAGAGCCAGCCCTTACAGGGAAGCAGTTTTATGGTTAAACTGCCGGTGGCATCTAATATAACCTCAGCATAATAAATTTCACCTGTTTGTCTGTTAACCCGTTTGAATACCCTATCTCTTGTTACGGGCCGGCTATTGTATTTCTTTTGAACACAGGATTGCGCGGTGGGGAAATGATCGGGCTTAGCAGAAGCAGTATCGTCACTTATATGGGGCGAAAAGGAATGAAAATTACAAGAACTTTAAGCCGTGTCATAAACAGAGCTGATAAGGACATTGCAAAAACCAAATTTGAACCGATGAATCAGTGTGTTGCGGACTTGTAGAAAATCCCTCGAACCAGCGAAAACTCCATGCTGCCATTGAAGCACTAAGCACAATCCTGTGGGGATTTACAGCAAAGGAAACCATCGACATACTTAACGAATTTTTCCCTGAAGAATAAAATCATCGACATTTCATGGATGGATACTCATAATTAGAATAAAAACTAAGGAGTATCCATTTATGAGCAGATTAGAGACTTTAATTGCAAATTATATGAAAAACTGTGAATCCATTAAAAAACTGGATAAGAAAACGCTGAAGGCTTATCGCATTGATCTGGCACAATTTCACGCATTTATGCTGGAATATCCCGATTTTGAAGATAAAACTGCTATAAACGAGTATATCTCATCTCTCCACGACCAGTATAAGCCCCGGACTACCAAAAGAAAGATCGCTGCTTTAAAAGCCTTTTTCCACCATCTGGTTTATGAAGAGATTATTACTCTGAATCCATTTGACAAGATCAACGTAAAATTCAGGGAACCACAAATACTGCCCCGTACAATACCGGAAGCTACGATTGCTGATTTTATCTCCACAATGTATAAGCAAAAGTCGCTTGCAAATACAACCTATCAATACAATGCAATCCTTCGTGACATTACGATCATTGAGCTGCTCTTTTCCACAGGCGTCAGAATCTCAGAGCTGTGTGCCTTAAGACTACAGCAAGTGGATCTGGTGTCCTACAAAATAATCATTTATGGGAAAGGCTCTAAGGAGCGTCTGATCCAGATCGGCAATGATGATGTCAAAAAAGTGGTGGCTGAATATTATAATGCTTTTCAAGCAGATATTCTCTCCACCGGATGGTTTTTCATCAATCGCCTTCATCAGCGATATTCAGAGCAATCTGTACGGGCTATGATTGTAAAATATTTAAAACTGGCAATGATTGATATACATATCACTCCACATATGTTCCGCCATTCATTCGCCACTTTACTGCTGGAAGCTGACGTTGACATCCGGTATATACAAAAAATGCTTGGCCACAGCTCAATCAAAACGACTGAAATCTATACAAGC
Organism: uncultured Lachnospiraceae bacterium; assembly: GCA_949957035.1. The sequence goes on along the minus strand of CATLIP010000072.1, from coordinate 86 downwards.
GTATCCATGGCAAAGCAGAATAATATTCTTACGACCAAACATCCACGGAACTTTATGCATCTGAATGAATGTTAAAAGCATAGCTA
>CATLIP010000071.1 GCA_949957035.1 uncultured Lachnospiraceae bacterium | reverse complement strand
ACCCCTGCTGGCCATTCTGACCGTAGCTCTGCCGGCTGGCCTGGCTATACCCCTCTGACTGATAACTCTGGCCATAACTTTGATTACCATATGTATATTCCTGACTGCCGTTCTGTCCATAGCCCGTATCACTTCCTGCCTGGCTGCCGCCCGTATAACCGCCTGATACATTGGGTATCTGAGCGCCGCAGTATGGACATGACACGATTCCGTCATCCACCTTTGCACCACATTTCACACAATAAGCCATTTTTTTGCCCCTTTCTCTCTTAGAATAATTCTATTGTATTCCTAATACGTCCTATGCGCAATCCTTTTCAATCATCCAATCCTAAAATCTCTGCCAGCACCTCTACAATAATCTCATTCGTGCAGGATTTCACATATCCCAGCATATGCAGAGCGATCTCATCCTGCTTCTGGGCCTCGGAGAGCGCATGGTCTCTTTTCGTCGTCTCAATCAACCGGACTAGCTGAGGCGTCAATTCCTCATATGTCTCAATCGTAGTCTGTGTAACCATCTTCCTCAGATCTTCTTTTCTGGTTGGCACCATGGGTCTTTTTCCTCCCTGTAAGGTCTATCCGAGATTTCGCACTTTGAAATCCCTCTGGGCCTCTCTTTTCTGATCTTTTTTGGCAATATCCTGCCGTTTGTCGTACAGTTTCTTTCCCTTGGCCAGCCCCACCTCAATCTTGACAAGGCTGCCCTTAAAATAGACTTTAAGAGGTACAATAGCCACCCCCTTCTCCTTTGTCTTTCCCAACAGCTTATGAATCTCCGACTTGTGCAGAAGAAGCTTTCTGACTCTCAGCGGGTCCTTATTAAAAATATTTCCCTTCTCATAAGGGCTGATGTGCATCCCGTAGAGATAGACTTCTCCGTTCTCCACGCGGATAAACGACTCCTTTATGCTGCACTTGCCCATCCGGAGAGATTTTACCTCTGTCCCATGCAAGGCAACCCCTGCCTCATAGGTATCCAGTATAAAGTAATCATGATATGCCTTCTTATTGTTGGCGACCATCTTCCCGTTTGTCTTCGCCATATGCATGACCTCCTTTTTTGAAAATACTCTGTTTCCCCTGTATTCATGACTCTGATATCACATCTGCAATCTCAAAATCTATCGTCCGAAGCATCCGGTCTGCGTCAAGCACGCGCACCCGCACCTTCTGGCCCAGTTTATATACCTTTCCCGTATGGCTCCCTGCCATCTCATACCTGTCTTCATAGTAATCATAATGGTCGTCCGTCATATTGGCCACATGCACCAGCCCCTCCACCGTATTGGGAAGCTCCACATACATTCCCCATTTGGTCATGCCGGAGATTACGCCCTCAAACTCCTCCCCGATATACTGCTGCATATATTCTGCCTTCTTAAGCCTGACCGTCTCACGCTCTGCCTCCTCAGCCCGGCGTTCCATCTCACTGGAATGTTTCGTCACTTCAGGAAGGATACTCTCATAATGAGCAATCTTCTCCCCGTCCATCCTCCCTCTTAGATTATCTTTGATAATCCTGTGAATCTGGAGGTCCGGATATCTCCGGATTGGCGAAGTAAAATGGGTATAATAATTGGCCGCCAACCCAAAATGGCCGATATTTTCCGGCATATATCGAGCCTGCTTCATGGAACGTAGCGCCAGACGGCAAATCAACGCCTCCTGAGGCGTATCCTCCACCTTCCCAAGAAGCTTCTGAATCTCCTTAGGACGGATTTCATTTACCCCGATATGCATAGAGTATCCGAAATTATTGATAAATGCAGCAAGAGTCCTAATCTTCTCTTCGTCCGGCGGCTCATGAGTACGGTAGACAAAGGGAAGCTCCTGCCAGTAATAGTCCTCCGCCACAGTCTCATTTGCCAAAAGCATAAAATCCTCAATCAGCTTCGTGGCCACATTGCGCTCATAAGGCTTTATCTCTAAAGGCTTCCCGTTCTCATCCAGCTCCATCTTCGTCTCCGGGAAATCAAAATCAATGGAACCTCTCTTTCTCCTGCGCCTCCGCAGTATATCAGACAATTCCCCCATTCTCTCGAACATGGGCAAAAGCTTCCGATACCGTTCCCGCTCCGCCTCATCACGGTCCTCCAAAATCTTCCTGACGCTTGTGTAAGTCATACGCTCATCCACATGGATGACTGTCTCGGCAATCTCATGGGCAATCACAATTCCTCTGGCGTCAACCGTCATGATACAGCTAAGAGCCAGCCGGTCCTCTCCTGCATTCAGCGAACAGATTCCGTTGGACAGCTTATGGGGAAGCATGGGAATCACACGGTCCGCCAGGTATACGCTGGTTCCTCTCTCCCTTGCCTCCCGGTCAATAGCGCTGTTCTCCTGAACATAATTCGTCACGTCTGCGATATGGACGCCAAGGAGGTAATTGTCTCCCTCTCTTGTCAGGGAAACGGCATCGTCCAAATCCTTCGCGTCCTCCCCGTCGATGGTCACCATCTGCCAGCTCCGCAAATCTTTACGGCCTGCCATGTCTGCCGGACTTACCTCCTTTGCCACCCGTTCTGCCTGATTCAAAATCTTCTCGGAAAATTCTACAGGAAGGTCATACCCCCTGACAATGGACATGATATCCGTACCCGGGTCATTGATATGCCCGATAATCTCCGTCACTCTGCCCTCCGGCTTACGTCCCTCCTCCCCATAGGAAACAAGCTCTGCCACAACCTTGTGCCCGTTGACAGCGCCCCCGGTCTTCTCGGCAGGAATAAAGATATCGCAGGGAAACTTCTGGTTATCCGGCAGGACAAACCCATAATTCTGCTGCTCCTTTTTCTGAAACAGACCCACAACCTTCGTAAGTCCTCTGGCCGTAATCCCCACAATCCTGCCTTCCCGGTTCCGCCTCTCTCCCTGATGCTCCTTGGTAATCACAAACTCCACCTGGTCGCCGTCAAACGCCCCCTTCACATCCTCTTCGCTGATGTAAATATCCGGGCTTCCATCCTTTGGCGTCACAAAACCGAACCCTCTTAAGCTTGCGCGAAAGATTCCTGTGAGATGCTTTGCCTCTCCTTTGCAATACTTCCCACGTTTTGATAAATAGATCTTCCCCTCTGCCTCCAACGACTCAAGCACCAGACGCAGCTCGTCTCTAAGCTCCTTTGGAACCTGCAGAAGCATGGCAAGCTCCTTAAACTTCATAGGTACATACAGGCTGTCATTAATCAAATCACTGACCACCTTTTTTCTCTTTTCAAATGACTTGTCCATCTTCTGCACCTCCTCTTTCATCTTGTATATACAAATGGACACTCCTATACAGGAGTGTCCCACCGTTCTCATAAAAATATGCCGCTTATGCAAATACTTTTAAATTCAACACTGCTGCCAGTACAATAAACAGAATCGCAAGGAACTTCGTGGACTTCACCAGCGCGCCCTCCATGGAACGTCCCTTGTTCTGCCCCCAGTAAGTATCCGCCATACCGCTGATTGTTCCAAGTCCCGCAGACTTTCCCTCCTGCATCAGAACAATCGCTGTCAGTGCAATACAGTCTATTGCGAATATAATCATTAATATTATCTTTAGAATCTCCACCTTCTACACCTCCTACGGCTAAACCTTTTTCATTCTACCATAAGATGTCCGAAATAGCAAGACGGGACACAGTAAAATTATATTTTCTATATCCCGTCCCAATACGCTTAGCAGAAAGGATTCCGGTACTGTGCCACATCCCCAAGCCATTCCTCAATCCGAAGAAGCTGATTATACTTCTCTACTCTCTCAGATCGGCAGGGCGCGCCGGTCTTAATCTGCCCGGAATTAAACGCAACGGCAATATCCGCAATGATTGTGTCCGCCGTCTCGCCTGAACGGTGGGAAACAATCGTACGGTATCCGGCGCTTTTGGCCGTCTCAATCGCATTAAACGCCTCAGTCAGCGTCCCAATCTGATTGACCTTGACCAGAATTGCATTGGCCGCCTCGTGTTTGATTCCTTTCTTAAGCCTCTTTTCATTGGTTACAAACAAATCATCCCCCACAAGCTGTATATTTGACCCAAGCCTGGCGCTCAAAAGCGTCCATCCCGCCCAGTCTTCCTCGTCTAACGGGTCTTCAATGGATGCAATTGGAAATTCCTCTGCCAATTCTTCATAATATTCAATCAATTCCTCTGCCGAGCGCGCCACCTGATGTCCATGCATCCTGCTTTCGCCCTCAAAATTATATTTCTTCGTACTCTTATCATAGAGCTCCGTTGCCGCCACATCTAAGGCAAGAACCATATCCTCCCCCGGTCTGTACCCGGCCTTTTGGATTGCCTCCATGATAAAACGAATGGCTTCTCTGGCGTCCGGAAGGTCGGGGGCAAAGCCGCCCTCGTCTCCGACCCCGGTGCTGTACCCATGTTTTTTCAGCAGTTTTTTCAGCGCATGATAAATCTCCGCACACATCCGAAGCCCCTCCTTAAAACAGCAGGCTCCCACAGGCATAATCATAAACTCCTGAATATCAATGGTGTTATCCGCATGCTTTCCACCGTTCATGATATTCATCATCGGTACCGGAAGACGTTTTGCATTGGTTCCGCCAAGATAGGAATACAAGGGCAGTTTGAGAGCCTCTGCCGCAGCCCGCGCCGCAGCCATGGATACGCCAAGCATTGCATTCGCCCCCAGATTGGATTTGTTCTCTGTTCCGTCCAGCTTAAGCATAATTCGGTCAATCATGGGCTGGTCGAATACATTTACCCCTATGACGGCAGGCGCAATCTGCGCATTTACATGGTCTGCCGCCAGCTCCACGCCAAGTCCTCCAAAGCGTTCCTCTTTGTCTCGCAGCTCCAGGGCCTCATATTGTCCGGTAGAGGCTCCGGAAGGCACAGCAGCCCTTCCCAGAAATTCGTCTCCGGCAAGTACTTCAACTTCTATGGTAGGATTCCCGCGGGAATCTAAGATTTCTCTTGCGTATACATCCGAAATTGGTAAATACTTATGCATCTTATTTCCTCCTTTATAGGAGCTATTATGCGCCGATTTTCCAATTCTAATGCAGATTCAATATTACCATTGACTTTTATTGGACTGCGCGTTACAATCGGGTGTGGTATCAAAGAATTTTTTGTCGAGGTTTATCATGAAATCACAATTTAAAAACTTTATGTATCTGACTCTAAGTACACTGGTAATGGCGGTTGGCATCTATTTTTTCAAATTCTCCAACAACTTTACCTTCGGGGGAATCACCGGTCTGGCCGTACTGGTTGCTAAATCAGGCACAATCTCCGCGGGAGATTTTTCCTTTGCGGCCAATATGGTTCTGCTCCTTATCGGTTTCTTTGTGCTGGGTAAAAAATTTGCCGCAAAGACTGCCTACAGCAGCATCCTTCTGTCCGTTGCTTTGTCAGGACTTGAACGTATCTGCCCCATGAGCCATCCGTTGACAGACCAACCCTTGCTGGAGCTGATTTTCGCCATTGCGCTTCCCTCCATCGGCTCTGCCGTCCTGTTCAATATCGGCGCGTCAAGCGGCGGAACCGATGTAATCGCTATGATTATGAAGAAATACACCAGCTTTAATATTGGAAATGCTCTGCTGGTCACAGATTTTTTCATTACCGTCGCCGGATTCTTCGTATTCGATATCCAGACAGGGTTGTATTCCTTCTTAGGACTTGCGCTGCGCTCCTTTATGATTGACGGATTCATCGAAAGTCTGAACCTGTCGAAGTATTTTAATGTGGTATGCAAAAATCCTCAGCCTATTTGTGATTTTATCAAAGACGAGATTCATAGAAGCGCAACCATTGTGGAGGCAAAGGGAGCGTTCAGCGGAGAAGACAAATATATTATCTTCACAGTGCTGAACCGCTTAGAGGCAGTACGTCTTAGAAATTACATAAAAGAAAATTCTCCGGACGCATTCCTGTTGATTTCGAATACCAGCGAAATTATTGGGAAGGGATTTCATTCTATCTGATGCGGGAAAACAGATGTATAAGAAGGGCTTACGAAACCATGGTTTTTCGTAAGCCCTTCTTAATATTAAATATTAATGTACTAGCCCATCATCAGACCTTCCGCCTTAATCACATCAATCACCTGTTCGACATATTTCTGGCACAGCTCATCCGTCGCCGCCTCGACCATCACTCGAATCACCGGCTCCGTACCGCTCTCCCTGACAAGGATACGTCCGTCGTCCCCCAGCGCCTCTGCGACTGCGTCCACCGCCTTCGTAACCTGTTCATTCTCCCTTGCCGTCTTCTTGTCTGCCACACGCACATTCTTCAACAGCTGCGGATAAATCTTAACCGGCTCAGCCAGCTTCGCCAGCGACAGCTTCTTCTCCAGCATAACCTCCATCACCATCAACGACGTAAGAATACCGTCTCCCGTAGTGGCATGCTTGCTGAAAATAATATGCCCCGACTGCTCCCCTCCAAGAGAGAAATTATTGCGCACCATATTCTCATACACATACTTATCGCCCACCGCCGTCTTCTCATATTTAAGTCCCACCTTGTCGCATGCCTTATAAAGTCCAAGGTTAGACATTATGGTCGTCACAATCGTATCCCCATTAAGGCGACCGTTCTCCTTCATATACTTCCCGCAAATGTAAAGAATCAAGTCGCCGTCCACCACATTGCCGTTCTCATCCACAGCAATACAACGGTCTGCGTCGCCATCGTAGGCAAAACCAACGTCCAGCTTCTTTTCCTTCACATACTGCTGCAATATCTCGATATGGGTCGAACCACAGTTGGCATTAATATTCGTCCCGTCCGGCTCACAGTTAATCACATAGGTCTTAGCGCCCAGCGCATCATACACGCTCTTGGCAATGGCAAAAGCGCTCCCGTTAGAGCAGTCCAGGCCGACGCGCATATCCTCAAAGGAACGGGTTGCCAGGGAAATCAGGTAGCCGATATAACGATTCCTCCCGGCCGCATAGTCCACAGTACGTCCGATGTCCTCCCTCTTTGCAAGAGGCAGCTCATCCATCTCCCCGTCTATATACGCCTCAATCTTTTCCTCGACCTCAGCCTCTATCTTATGCCCCTTCCCGCTGATAATCTTAATTCCATTATCATAGAAGGGATTATGGCTCGCAGAAATCATAATTCCGCAGTCAAAATCTTCTGTCCTGGTCACATAAGAGACACTGGGCGTCGTAGTCACATGCAGCAGATATGCATTCGCCCCCGAAGCAGTAATTCCTGCTGCCAACGCATACTCGAACATATAGCTGCTCCGTCTCGTATCCTTCCCGATTACTACCTTCGCCTTGTGGTCCCGGCCATAGTACCAGCCAAGGAAACGCCCAACCTTGAACGCGTGCTCCACAGTCAAAACTGCATTTGCCTCACCACGGAAACCATCTGTCCCAAAATATTTACCCATAGTCATTAACTCCTTCACATCATTTGCCTTATTTACCGTTTTTTTTGCACAATTATCGCAAAATACTTTACTATTATATAAGGTTTTGGGGAAATATACAACTGTAAATTTAAAGAATAAATATTTGCGCATATCATATTGATACGCATTGATTTTATACGCATTATATGGTAATATAACATTGCAAGGAGGAACGACATATGCCAATAAAACCAAGAGACATGGAAAAAATAATCCTTGCTGACGGATGGGTATTCAAGAACCAGGAAGGTTCCCATAAGAACTACATACACCCAGCCAAACCCGGCAAGGTCACGATACCTTTCCACAGTAAAGACCTTCCAAAGGGTACGGAAAACAATATTAAAAGGCAAGCGGGAATCAAGTAGGCCCGCATGTTCTAAAATGGAGGTATATACAATGCTATCAATATATCCGGCTTGTTTCTTTAAAGAAGAGAACGGTTATTCCGTCATTTTTCCAGACTTGAATCTGTCCACCTGCGGTGAAACTATGGAAGAGGCTATGGCCATGGCTGTGGATTGTCTTGCCGGACGGCTTCACTGGCTCAAACAGGACGGCGAGATGATTCCTAAGCCATCGTTAATGAATTCCATAGATATATCAGCTATTTCAAAAGATTTGGAAATCGAACCGACAGAGTCTTTCGTCAACATGGTCTCCGTTGATGTGGAGTCTTATGCCAAAAAGCATTTCACCAAATCCGTCAGAAAAACTCTTACCATTCCCGCATGGCTCAACACTGCCGCTTTGGAGATGGATATCAACTTTTCACAGGTATTACAGGAAGCCCTTCTTGCAAAAGTACAGAAATAGACCTTACATTTATAGACGTCGGGAGTGTTGCTCATTGGAAAATCCTCTGAGTAACACTCCCTCTTATAAAATATATTCCGTCTTAATGGTGGAACAGCCGAAGCCCCGTGAACGCCATCGCCATCCCATACTTATTACAAGTCTCAATCACATTGTCATCCCTTACAGAACCGCCGGGCTGCGCTATATACTTCACACCGCTTCTATGAGCCCGCTCAATGTTATCTCCGAAGGGGAAGAACGCATCCGAGCCAAGGGCAACATCCTTAAGCTTGTCAAGCCACTCTCTCTTCGCCTCCCTGGTAAATACCTCCGGCTTCTCCTTAAAAATTCCCTGCCATGCTCCGTCCGCCAGCACATCCATATAATCCTCACCGATATATAAATCAATGGCGTTATCTCTGTCTGCCCTGCGAATCGAATCCACAAACGGAAGCTCCATTACCTGCGGGGACTGCCTCAGCCACCAGTTATCCGCCTTCTGTCCCGCAAGACGCGTACAGTGAATCCTGGACTGCTGCCCTGCCCCGATTCCAATTGCCTGTCCACCCTTGACGTAGCAGACAGAATTAGACTGCGTATACTTAAGCGTAATCATAGAAATGGCCAAATCCCGCTTCGCCTGCTCTGTAAGCTCCTTATTCTCCGTCACCACATTCGCAAAAAACTCATCGTCAATCTTAAGCTCGTTACGCCCCTGCTCAAAGGTAATACCGAACACGTCCTTATGCTCCAGAGCCTCCGGCACATAATCCGGGTCGATTTGGATTACATTATAATTCCCGTTCTTCTTTGCCTTAAGAATCTCAAGGGCCTCAGCTTCGTATCCCGGCGCAATCACACCGTCGGACACCTCGCGTTTAATCAGCCTGGCCGTATCTGCGTCGCACACATCAGACAGAGAAATAAAATCCCCGAAGGACGACATCCTGTCAGCCCCCCGCGCCCTTGCATAGGCACAGGCAAGAGGGGACAGCCCGCCTAAGTCGTCCACCCAGTAAATCTTCGCAAGGGTATCTGAAAGAGGAAGCCCTACCGCCGCCCCAGCAGGCGACACATGCTTAAAAGACGTCGCAGCCGGAAGCCCCGTCGCCTTCTTTAGCTCCTTCACCAACTGCCATCCGTTAAATGCATCCAAAAAATTAATATATCCCGGCTTACCGTTAAGCACCTGAATCGGCAGCTCCCCACCGTCTGCCATGTAAATCCTCGACGGCTTCTGGTTCGGGTTGCAGCCATATTTCAATTCCAGCTCTTTCATCTCAATTCATCCTCCTATACGTTCTTATTCACAATCTTCGTTCTGTATTCCCCTGTTGCAATGTCAATATACCGGACGAACAGCGACACCTTATTCTCCTCATTCAGGCTGTCCCACAGAAGCTCTGTGAACGCATCCATATCATCGGAAATTCCAATCAGCTTCGGCTCTCCCTCAAAACTTGGAAGCGGCTCGCCGTCGCACTGGTACGTATGGATAAAATGCCCTTCCCCGGCCGCCGGATTCTCATACGCAAAGGTGTATCGATTGCAGCTGCCCGGGCATCCGTTATTACTCTTCAAAATCGACATGGCATAATTATAATTCCCGTTCTCAATATGCATGATACCCGAAATCCTCGGCGTATAATTGGGCGCATCCGGTTCAAACTCCCGGCATCTGAGAGACTGCTCAAAAGTCATCTGCCTATCCATCCCCTCGTAAATGGTATCGGTCTGATCCCCATTGGTCACAATGGTCTTATTCCCAAGTACGCGCACAGGCGCATAGATAACCAGACTCGGGTCCGTAAGCTTCGCCGGGTCAAAGGCCTGGGTCCGAATCCCTTCCCCGTCCTCCACGAAAATGCGGTTCCGGCTGTTGACACTTCTCCCCATGATAAAATAAGCTGTCACAGCATGTCTCCCGTCCGGACTCTTCCCAATGATAATTCCCCGTCCCGGATAAGAATTACCCTTAAGTTCCTTGTCGATTGCTAACACTTTCATACCAAATCTCCTTTTTCGATGAATTTTGACTTGTTAGTCTATTATATAAAAAATACTTCCCTTTTTCCAGTAGTATTTTCTATTGAATACATGTTTTTAGAATGATACAATAGAAACATCATAATAAACAGGGGGACAAGTTTCATGCGAAAACGAACATTTCTTATCTCCTGCATATTTGCCTTGGGGCTGCTGACCGGCTGCAGCGACAACAAAATTGATGAATATGTAGGAGGACAGATTACTTCCATCAAGGAAAATGGTTCCGA
>CATLIP010000070.1 GCA_949957035.1 uncultured Lachnospiraceae bacterium | reverse complement strand
CGAGACATCCGCCTCATACCCTTTTGTATGCAGCATATACTCCATCCCGTTCTTGGCAAGGTCAATATGATTCTGTGGAGCAACCATAATCTCCTCGATGGGCAGGTTGCGTTCGCTTAGCGGAATTTCGATGTAAGGGAGCATAAAACCGTCCTTGGGACGGAAGTATACGGTGGTCTCTTTTTGCTTTTTAAAGATAAAACGATACTCCTGTTCTTCTGCGAAGCCTTCGTGCTTAAAAAACATAGCGTAAACTTCTGCCGTTTTTTGGAATTTTCTGCACGCTTTCACATAATTGCCGTCTTTAGGCTCGCGCATTCCTGTTTCCAGAATCTCACTTAATGGCATCCGCAGCAGATTGGGAAGAGAAGAGCAGATAATTCTTCGAATCAACTGTTTCTGCTGCTTTGTGTCATAAACGACCAATCCGTGATATGCAATCTCGGCGGCCTCTTCGATTCTTGCGATGATGTCGTCGCTTCGAAAGCCGATGTTATAGCCTGTCTTATTACCAAATTCAGACCACATGGTAATACTGTCTCTGCATTTCGAAAATGAGAGTACAAAGTATTCCCTGTTTTTTTCTCTCCCTGCATAGACGGAGTCTTTTAGAAACATTTCTCTCAAGGCCTGCTTTTGGATATTCTCTCTGCATACATCCTCGATGATTCCCCGGATATGGGAGAACTCATTGGGGTCGTTAAGAAAATCGCTCTTTGTAGCCCAGAAACAGTTATGGTTTATAATGCCGTTGATGCCGTTGCTTTTGGTATAGTGGTAGAGGATACTGCCTTTTTCTGCATGTTCCAGTTTTACTTGTCTGCCGGACATAGTATGTCGCTCCTTTCTGCTATATTTAAAGTATCATAATTGACAATCAATTATTTTTTCTTGTCACTATTATACCATTCATGTAAATCTTTGTAAAACCTGTATAAAAGAGTTGTAATACTGCTCATTTTTTAGTACAATGTAAACATGAGATTTTACCAAATATAAGGAGGCACCGAAAATATGAAGGTTTACAGAACTGACGAGATCAGGAACGTAGTTCTCTTAGGACATGGAGGGAGCGGCAAGACAAGCCTTGCGGAAGCGATGGCTTATGTATCAGGAGCAACGAACCGTATGGGGAAGATTACAGACCACAATACGATCAGTGATTTCGATAAAGAAGAACAGAAGAGAGAATTTTCAATCAGCACAACCCTGATACCCATCGAGTGGGAGAAGGCGAAGATTAATGTTTTGGATACTCCGGGTTACTTCGATTTCGTAGGAGAGGTTGAGGAAGCGGTCAGCGCGGCAGATGCGGCGGTCATCGTGGTTTCCGGAAAGGCCGGTGTGGAAGTCGGTACAGAGAAAGCATGGGAGCTGTGTGACAAGTACAAGCTGCCTCGTATGATTTACGTCACGGAGATGGATGTGGACGACGCAAGTTTCCGTCAGGTGGTCGAAGATTTGAATGAGAGATACGGCAAGGTGATTGCGCCGCACTTCCAGCCAATTAGAGAGAACGAGAAGCTGGTTGGCTATGTAAACGTTATCAAGAATGCGGGCAGACGCTACACAGGCATCGGCCAGAGAGAGGAATGTGAGATTCCTGATTACTGTAAGCCTAACCTTGAGACTTATCGTGAGAAGCTGTTAGAGGCGGTAGCAGAGATTAGTGACGAGTATATGGAACGTTATTTTGCAGGCGAAGAGTTCTCGGTGGAGGAGATTCGTGCGGCGATGCGTACTGAGGTTATGGAAGGGCGGATTGTTCCGGTTGCCATGGGCTCTAATGTACAGGCTCAGGGTGTTGCGAACCTGTTGTCAGATATTGTAAGGTTCTTCCCAAGTCCGGACTGGAGAGAATGTGCAGGAATCAACCGCAAGACGAACGAGATTTATGAGGCGAATTATGATTTCGCTAAGGCAAAATCCGCCTATGTGTTTAAGACGATGGTAGATCCGTTTATCGGAAAGTATTCCTTTGTTAAGGTATGCTCCGGCGTATTAAAAGGGGAGGACACTCTCTACAATGCAGATTCCGAGGCGGATGAGAAGCTGGGCAAGATTTATACTATGGTTGGAAATAAGCCGATAGAGGTTAAGGAATTATTTGCAGGCGATATCGGAGCAATTGCGAAACTGACTAACACCAAGACAGGCGATACACTTTCTGCAAAGACGACGCCGGTACTTTTTGGAAAGACAGAGTATTCCAAACCCTATACATATATGAAGTATGTGACCAAGAACAAAGGTGATGAGGACAAGGTTTCTCAGGCCCTTCAGAAGATGATGGCTGAGGATATCACTTTGAAGGCGGTGAATGACAGCGAGAACCGCCAGACGTTGATTTACGGTATGGGAGACCAGCACTTGGAGATTGCGGTAAGCAAGCTGCTTGAGAGATACAAATGCGAAGTGACCTTAGAGACTCCGAAGGTTGCATTCCGTGAGACGATTAAGAAGAACTCCGATGTGGATACCAAGTATAAGAAGCAGTCCGGCGGACATGGACAGTATGGACACGTTAAGATGAAGTTTGCTTCATCCGGCGATTTGGATACGCCATATATCTTCGAGGAGACGGTAGTTGGCGGCGCCGTTCCGAAGAACTACTTCCCGGCAGTGGAAAAAGGGCTTCAGGAATCTGTGATTAAGGGACCTCTTGCAGGATATCCGGTTGTAGGCGTGAAGGCTACCTTGTATGACGGCTCATACCATCCGGTAGACTCTTCCGAGATGGCGTTCAAGACCGCAACGATTCAAGCCTTCAAGAAAGGATTTATGGAAGCCGGACCTGTGCTCTTAGAGCCAATCGCGTCCATTAAGGTAGTGGTTCCGGATGATTATACGGGAGACGTAATGGGTGATTTGAACAAACGCCGCGGCCGTGTACTGGGCATGAATCCGATTGCAGGCGGACTTCAGGAGATTGTGGCAGATATCCCGATGACGGGTGTATTCGGCTATTGTACGGTACTCCGCTCTATGACAGGCGGAAGAGGAACATACTCCTATGAGTTCGCACGTTACGAGCAGGCTCCGTCCGATGTTCAGGAGGCAGAGATTGCAAAGCGGGCCGCTGAGGAGTAAGGCTTGTTAGGTGAGCATACTGTACAGCAGTAAAGTAATATAGCGAAAAAGTAAAAGATTACAAATTACTTAAGAATGGAAGAAAAGCCCGTAAGGGCTTTTTTTCTTAGGGCAAAAGTGCTATAATCTCTTTTGCCATGATGGAGTAAGGAATGAATATGATACGTTTGGAATCTCATACATGGCAAATACAAGAGAGATATGAATGAGGATCAAAAAAATGAAGATAGTAATTATTGGTGACGGTAAGGTTGGGCATAAACTGACAGCCCAGTTATCAGAAGAGGACTATGATATTGTTTTAATTGATCAAAATGCGGGCAAACTAAAAGATGCCCTGAACCAGCTCGATATCTTCTGTATTCCGGGAAACGGCGCGGATATCGAGGTGCAGAAGCAGGCGGATGTTCCCCATGCCGATCTGGTGATTGCCTGTGCGTCCATGGACGAGATGAATATGTTGAGCTGCCTGCTTGCAAAACGATTAGGTGCAAAGCACACGATTGCCAGGGTGAGAAACCCCATTTATTACAGGCAGATTGATTTCTTTAAGGAAGACTTGCACTTAAGTATGGCTGTCAATCCGGAATTGTCGGCGGCAAATGAGATTGCCCGAATCCTTTTGTTTCCAGAGGCGAGCAAGGTAGAGACTTTCATGAAGGGAAGGGTAGAGCTGGTAGAGCATGTCCTGAAGCAGGGCAGCCCGCTCTCGGGGCTTTCTCTGGCGGAGATTGGGCGGAAATTCGGTATTAATATTTTAGTCTGCGCCGTTAAGCGGGGAGCTTCGGTCTATATCCCTGACGGAGATTTCGTGGTGCAGGAGGACGACAGGCTCCATATTGCGGCGGGCCATCAGAATCTACGCTCGTTTTTTAAATCTTTGGGACGTAAAAGCACCAAGATTCGGCGTGTCCTGATCTGCGGCGGCGGGAATTTGTGTTTCTACCTTACGCGTCAGCTTCTCGAGGCAGGAATGCAGGTGAAGATTATCGAGCGAAACCCGGAGAAATGTGAGTACCTCTGTGAGATGCTTCCAAAAGCCACAATCATACATGGGGATGCGGCGGATCATGACCTGCTGGTGGAGGAAGGAATCCAAAATTCGGATGCCGTAGTTGCACTTACGGGTATGGACGAGGAGAATATAATCATGTCTCTTTTTGCGAAAGCACAAGGAGTAGATAAGATTGTAGCTAAGGTAAATGAGGATTCACGGGCGCAGATGGTGGAGGGCCTTGGAATTGACAGTATCGTTTCCGTAAAAGGAGCGGCGGCAGACGAGATTGTGAATTATGTACGGGCGAGGAAAAATTCTTATAGTAATGCGGATGTGGAGACAATTTATCGTCTGCTTGGCGGTAAGGTAGAGGCTATGGAATTTATCATCAAGAAGGCCTGTGATTTTACGAATGTTCCGTTGAAGGCACTTCCTACCAAACCCAATCATCTGATTGCATGTATTGGCAGGAAACGGAAGATTATCATTCCGGGCGGTGAAGATCATCTGGAGGTGGGTGACAGTGTAATTGTAGTTACGAAAGAGCATATTATCAATAAGTTTACTGACATACTTGCGTAGGGGAGACGGAAATTAGATTATGAATACAAGGATGATACGGTATATTTTGGGGAAAATGTTAGGAGTGGAGGCGACGCTTCTGCTTCTTCCGGCATTAGTGTCCCTGATTTACCGGGAATTTAGCGGCGTGTTTTTCTTGATTCCGGCAGGACTTGCAGGCGCGGTTTTTCTGCTGGCAGGGGTGAAGAAGCCTGAGAACAGGAATATTTACGGTAAGGAAGGTATGATTATTGTCTCGAGTGCGTGGATACTCTGGTCGCTTGTGGGAGCTTTGCCCTTTACACTTTCCGGATGTATTCCGGATTATCTGGATGCTTTTTTTGAAACGGTTTCAGGATTTACGACCACCGGCTCAACCATTTTGACGGATATTGAAGCATTACCTCAGGGGATGCTGTTTTGGAGAAGCTTTACACACTGGATTGGCGGTATGGGTGTGTTGGTGTTTGTGTTGGTGCTCACGAAGCTGGATAAGAAGAATACCATGTATCTGATACGGGCAGAGGTACCGGGACCGGAGAAGGATAAATTGGTGCCCAAAACCATGTCTACGGCGCGGATTTTGTACGGGATGTATTTCGCGCTTACAGCAGTCGAAGTCGTCCTTTTGCTGTTTGGGGGGATGAACTTGTTCGACAGCTTGATTTTTTCCTTCGGTACTGCCGGAACCGGGGGGTTTGCTAACTATTCCACAAGTGTCGGACATTTTGACAGTGTTTATATTGATTATGTTATCACAGTATTTATGATTTTGTTTGGCGTGAACTTTAATCTGTACTATTTCCTGTTGCTTAAGGACTGGAGGCCGGTCTTAAAGAATCAGGAGCTAAAGACGTATCTGTTAATGATACTGTCAGCCGCATGTCTGATTACCATGAACATTACTCATCTGTATGGAAATCCGTTTCATGCATTCAGGTATGCAATCTTTCAGGTGGCTTCGATCATTACTACGACCGGGTATGCGACGGCGGATCATACGCTTTGGCCTATGTTTTCGCAGTGTGTGCTTATGTTCCTGATGATGGTCGGCGCATGTGCGTCCTCCACAGGCGGCGGTATGAAGGTCGCTCGTTTCATGATGATGATGAAATGTATTAAGCGGGAAATCGTTCAGATGGTGCACCCGAAGTCTGTCAGTATTATCCGCATGAACGGCAAGAAAGTGGATACAGATGTGTTGAGAACGCTGTATGTCTATCTGATGGCTTATATTGGGATAATTGTAGGTTCGGTTCTGTTGGTTTCCATTGATAATATGGACTTTGGCACGACGTTTAGTTCGGTTTTGACTACACTGAACAATATTGGGCCGGGAATCGGCGCGGTAGGCCCAAGCGGAAGCTTTGCAGATTTTTCGCCCTTGTCGAAGCTGGTATTCTGCTGTGACATGCTGGCGGGCCGTCTGGAGATTTTCCCCTTCCTGATGCTCTTTACCGCTTCGGCGTGGAACCGGAAATTTTAAGAAGGAGATTATATGAATTTTAAGAAGAAATTATTGATTGTGTTAGCCTTGATTGTTGCGGCGGGGGGATATTATTATGCGGCGCTGCCTGCAATTAACGTTCATTCGTCTGAGACATGGTTCTTTGTAATATTTCTGTTGGCTGCGTTTGCGGTTTTCTATGCTGTGCGCAGGAAATTTGACAGAAAGGAACTGAAGCAGAGCCGGGTGATGAAATTTTTCGGTATACTGATACTGTGCGCGGGAATAGTCTATCTTCTGGGTTCTCTGCTTTCATCACCGATTGTCAATGCGAAGAAATACCAGAAGCTTCTTACGGTTAAAGAGGGAGAATTTACGGAGGATGTGGAAGAGCTTTCGTTCGATAAGATACCGCTGCTTGACAAGGATACTGCGGAGATTCTTGGAGACAGGAAGATGGGAAGTATGGTGGATATGGTTTCCCAGTTTGAGGTAGACAATATCTACAGCCAGATTAACTATAAGGATAATCCGGTCAGGGTGTCGCCTCTTAGGTATGCCAGCCTGATTAAATGGTTCACCAACCGGTCTAACGGTATTCCGGCCTATATACGAATTAATATGGCCACTCAGACGACGGAGCTTGTGAAGCTGGAACAAGGGATTCGCTATACAACCAGCGAACACTTTAACAGGAATATTTACCGTCATCTGCGGTTTGCACATCCCACCTATATCTATGGGGAGCTGAGCTTTGAGATTGACGAGGAAGGAATCCCTTACTGGATTGCGCCCGTCAAGAAGTTCAATATCGGGCTTTTCGGAGGAGAGACGGTTGGAAAGGTGGTTCTGTGCAATGCTGTGACCGGAGACATGAGGACATATGATATTGCAGATGTGCCGGAATGGGTGGATCGAGCCTACTCTGCGGATTTGCTGGTTCAGTTGTTCGACTATTATGGAACATTGAAGCATGGATTCTTCAACAGTATTTTGAGCCAGAAGGACTGCTTAAAGACTACGGATGGATATAATTATCTCGCATTGGAGGACGATGTGTGGATGTATACGGGAGTGACTTCTGTAAATGGGGACCAGTCAAATGTAGGGTTTGTGCTGTCAAATCAGCGAACCATGGAGACAAAGTATTACAAGGTTGAGGGTGCGACAGAGGCTTCGGCTATGTCCTCGGCAGAGGGGCAGGTGCAGAACTTGAAGTACAAAGCAACCTTCCCGCTGCTTTTGAATATCTCGGATGAGCCTACTTATTTTATCGCGCTTAAGGATGATGCAGGGCTGGTCAAGAAGTATGCCATGGTAAATGTACAGAAGTACCAGATTGTTGCAATTGGCGACAGTGTGAGCCAATGCGAGGAGAATTATCTGGAGCTGTTGTTTAGCAACGGGGTCAAAGAGGCGGAACAGGATACGCGGGAAGTGAAGAAGATTACCGGAAGTATTACGAAGATTGCCCAGGCAGTCATTGACGGAACGTCCCATTACTATATCATGGTAGAAGGATCGGAGGATATCTTCGATATCTCTGTGGTTGATTTTATTGACGTTGTTCGCTGTGAAGAGGGGCAGGAGGTTGCCTTGGAGTATAAGGAGGATGAAAGGGCGAATCTTGTCATGTCACTTGAGATTCGCGAATAGTTTCTAATCCTTTCAGGAGAGATTTGAGATTGTAGAAGAAGACAGGGGGATTCAAGTTTATCAGAAATAAATCTTTATCACCTCAACCGCCATAAATAAAAAGATGGGGTGCTAGGAATGTCGCATTGTCTGCAATATATGCCATACTTCTTCACAGAAGATGTTGATATATTGTAGGACTACATCATTTTCCGGCAACCCCATCTTGGGTATATATGGTTATGCTGCTTTTTCAAATAAAATATTGCACTTCATTAATTCAGATAGCTATATCCGCCTTCCCGGATTCCGCTCAGTTCGCTCTTGTCAGCGCTGAGGCTTACAAAAAATTCAATTCCACATTCTGTTGAAATCTTTTTCAGCCGTTCAACAAAATCCGGTACATTATCAAGGGAGATGTCGGCATGCTTCATAACGCCGTCAATGAAGACGCACTCGATATCATGGTTAGAACTGTACATGCCATATAAAAAGCCTATGTATTCGTCTGTGTTCGTAATAGAGGTGAAGTCATCCATACAGATTGTACGGATATCAAATGTAACGCTTGCGGTGTCTCTGTGAGTCTTCTTGATAAATACAACGTTTCCGTTACATTCTTTTACCTTCTTGTTCGCAAGCTCGATCATTTTCTGTGTCTTTCCGCTCCCCTTTGGGCCAGTCAATAAATTTACCATCGTAAACCTCTCCTTTATGTATTATTCATTTACTGAAATCATCAGTATGATCTGTATACAACTATTATACACTAAACGGGCAGACGGAACAACTAAAATTGTGACTTTTGTATAAGAAAAATATTACTTGACTTATTTTTACATTCTTCTTATAATAAGTAGGAAATAGAGCAGATGAAGAAGTGTGCGAGAATGTGCCAAGGCACATTCTTTATTTTACCGGCATATGAGAATTATTTTTTTGAAAGAGAGGAATGAATATCATGTCGAAGATACCTTACAACCATAAGGCGATTGAGAAAAAATGGCGTGAGAACTGGGAGAAGAATCCGGTCAATGTCAAGGTTGATGAGAATGGGAAAGAACGTCAGAAGTACTATTGTCTGGATATGTTCCCTTATCCTTCCGGAAACGGGCTTCATGTGGGGCATTGGAGAGGGTATGTAATTTCTGACGTATGGAGCAGGTATAAGCTGCAGCAGGGATATTATATTATCCATCCTATGGGATGGGATGCCTTCGGGCTTCCGGCCGAGAACTATGCCATCAAGATGGGCGTGCATCCGGCGATTTCTACGGCTGAGAATGTAAAGAATATCAAGAAGCAGATTAATGAGATTGCGGCGTTGTATGACTGGGACCGGGAGGTGAATACGACCGACCCGGAATTTTATAAGTGGACTCAGTGGATTTTTGTGAAGATGTTCAAGGAAGGCCTTGCTTATGAGAAGGAATTTCCGATTAACTGGTGTCCTTCCTGCAAGACCGGACTTGCCAATGAAGAGGTCGTGAACGGTAAATGCGAACGCTGCGGGGCTGAGGTTACGAAGAAGAATCTCCGTCAGTGGATGCTGAAGATTACAGCGTATGCGGAGCGGCTGCTTAATGACCTTGATAAGCTGGACTGGCCGGAGAAGGTCAAGAAGATGCAGTCGGATTGGATTGGAAAATCTTACGGCGCGGAGGTGGATTTCCCGGTAGAGGGAAGGGATGAGAAGATTACAGTCTATACCACAAGACCGGATACGCTGTTCGGCGCGACGTTCATGGTATTGGCGCCGGAGCATGAGCTGGCGAAAAGCCTGTCTACGGACGAGACAAGGGACGCTGTGGAGAAATACATTTTTGAGGCCTCCATGAAGTCCAATGTGGACCGTATGCAGGATAAGGAAAAGACGGGTGTGTTCACCGGAAGTTATGCCGTTAATCCGTTAAATGGCCAGAAGACACCAATCTGGCTGTCAGATTACGTGCTGGCTGATTATGGTACGGGGGCGATTATGTGCGTGCCGGCCCATGATGAGCGTGACTTCGAGTTCGCGACGAAGTTTGGGATTCCGATTGTACAGGTCATTGCCAAGGACGGACAGGCAATTGAACATATGACAGAGGCTTATACCGAGGCAAGCGGGACCATGATTAATTCCGGAGAATGGAACGGGATGGAGTCTGCGGTCCTGAAAAAAGAAGCGCCCCATATTATTGAGGAGCGGGGAATCGGGCGTGCGACCGTAAATTATAAGCTGCGTGACTGGGTATTTTCACGCCAGCGCTACTGGGGCGAGCCGATTCCGATTGTACACTGCCCGGACTGCGGCAATGTGCCGGTTCCTGAGGAAGAACTGCCGCTGCGGCTGCCGGAGGTAGAGTCCTATGAGCCTACAGGGACAGGCGAGTCTCCCCTTGCCGGAATTGAGGAGTGGGTGAACTGTAAGTGTCCGGTGTGCGGGAAACCTGCGAAGCGGGAGACCAATACCATGCCTCAGTGGGCAGGTTCTTCCTGGTATTTCCTGCGTTACGTGGACAATCATAATGACAAAGAACTGGTTTCCAGGGAGAAGGCGGACGCGCTGCTTCCGGTGGATATGTATATTGGCGGCGTGGAGCATGCCGTACTTCATTTGTTGTATTCCCGTTTCTATACGAAATTCCTGTGTGATATCGGAGCGATTGATTTCGACGAGCCGTTCCAGAAGTTGTTTAATCAGGGAATGATTACGGGGAAGAACGGAATCAAGATGAGCAAGTCCAAGGGCAATGTGGTTTCCCCAGATGATCTGGTGCGTGATTATGGGTGTGATTCTCTGCGGATGTATGAATTGTTCGTAGGGCCGCCGGAGTTGGATGCCGAGTGGGACGACCGAGGGATTGACGGCGTGAATCGTTTCCTGAAGCGTGTTTGGAATCTGGTGATGGACAATAAGGAC
>CATLIP010000069.1 GCA_949957035.1 uncultured Lachnospiraceae bacterium | reverse complement strand
AGTACCAGATATACTTATTTTGAACGGTATCAGGATGCGTGGGATATTATGATAACCTTAAAAGATACAGAGATATCGGCTTTTGGCTTAACAGATGAATTGCGGGATATTTCGGGGATACAAGAGGCAGTGGTATATCAAAAGGCAAAAGCCTTGACGTTTCTGCCGGAGGGATTACAGAGCGATGAATTGTCATCACTTGGCGGGCTTGAATCAGTTGCGGAAACGCCGAATGAAAATGGACAGTTTCAAGTATCTGCACCGATTGTTGTTTTGGATGACACAGGCTTTTTAAACTTCTGTTCACAGATTGGGATTACGCCAAGTCTTGACGGCGCAATTGTATTAAATCAGATTTGGGATAGCAGAAACAGTAATTTTCGCTATAAAGAATATGTTCCGTTTGTAAGGGAGGATAACCGGGAAACAATACTTTATAAAAATGATAAAACCGTAGAAATCCCTGTTTTATCTTATACACAGAAATCCCCCGCACTGAGAGAAGAATATGATAATTATGCCCTTGTACATTTTATTCCGCTTACTATGTGGAATAAAACTTTGGGAGAGGTATGTGAAGCTGAATCCGACAGTTATATCCGTATTTTTTCAAAGGGCACTGCAAATCTTACGGATTTAAACGCTCTGGAACAGGAAATTGAGCGGCTTTTATCGGAGCAGTATGAAATTGAGAGTGAAAACCGGGTACAGGAAAAATTGTCTAATGACAGTTTAATCCAAGGCATGGTAATGATTTTGGGAGCTTTTTGTGTATTGCTTGCCATGATTGGAATTGCAAATGTTTTTTCAAATACGTTAGGGTTTCTCCGTCAAAGGAAACGGGAATTTGCGGAGTATATGTCCATTGGCATGACACCGCAGGAAATGAGGAAAATGTTCTGTATCGAAGCGTTTGTGACAGCAGGCAAACCACTTTTGATTACATTGCCGCTTACCGTACTGTTTGTGCAGTTTGCCGTAACAGCAAGCTATTTAGACCCGATGGTATTCTGGTCAGAAGCCCCTGTTCTGCCTATTTTGATATATGCGGCTGCGATTGTATTGTTTGTTGCGCTTGCTTATTATATTGGCGGAAAGCGTCTTTTGCAGTGTGACTTGAATGAAACATTGCGGAATGATGCGTTGATTTAGCAGATATAATGCGGTATTCTTTCGGAGAGCACTGATACCGTTCCTTAAACTTCCGGTAAAAATAGCTGCTGTTCTCATATCCGATCGCTTCCATGACCGCGTCAACGGCAAGGGGAGTCTGCTTCAGCAGGTAGACGGCCTGCTGGAGCTTTCTCTGCTGGAGAAGCTCTTTGAAGTTAGAGTTGGTATGCTTCTTTAACAGGCGGCTGATATAGTAGGTTTCCTGATGAAGCTCATCCGCAATATCTGCCAGTGTTCCGTTCTTATAGTGAGTCTCAATATATTTCAGTACGGAGAAGACAAGAGTCTGTTCGTACTGGTTCGGGTAGTTCTGGTTGATATTCTCAGCAAATGCAGACAGGTTCATGAACAGAAGGCCCATAGAGACTTGGTTCATGGTATTCGTGCCGCTTTTTTTCTCGGTCAGCGTCCAGACCATATTCTCCAGAAGATTCTGTACGGGCAGGATGTCCTTTGCCCGGAAATGCAGGTAATTCGTCAGGGAGGTGTCCCGGGACAAGGTGGAAACCAGGAAATCCCGCAGTACGTTCTCTTCCTCCACCATCCGGAAGGCACGGTCGAAGAATTCCGGAAGGATGATAAAATTAACTGCAATATCCGTCTCGCCGGCAGGGGCGATCTCCTGTGTCACGTTCTGGTTCAGGAACAGAAGGTCTCCTTCATTCAATACAATCTTATCCGTATCCTTGATGGTATGGGCCGTGCTTCCGCAGCACATATAGACCATCTCCACATAGTTGTGCCTGTGTCTGGGGAAATGTGCAAATCTGGTGTGGGGCCGGATATCGATTAATTTTCCTTTTGACAGCAGAAGGCTGCTGTCTATGATGAAATCTCTCTTATTCGTATACAAGTCTTTCTGTATGTCCAAGCGTCCGTCCAGGATCGCCTGTTCTTCCGAAGTGATTTTCCGAAGCTTTTTCAATAATTTCTGATTCATTTCCAGTACCTCGTAATAGATTGATGAAACATATTATAAATCAAATTGCGGCAGGCGGCAATTGTTTTATGTGAAAAAAGTGCAAATAAGGTCCGTATTTTTGAAAAGTAAAGACCTGTTTTTTTGAGCCTTCCAAGAGTAAAATCATAGCTGACAAAAGAAAAGTCCCAAAAAGAAAGGAGGGAACATAGAAGTGAGGAAAGGATTCAAGATGTATCTTTATCCGGGAATGGCCAGGGAGTATGAGAAGAGACATAACGAGCTGTGGCCTGAGATGAGGGATATGATCCATGAATATGGGGGAAAGAATTACTCTATCTTCTTAGATAAAGAGACGGATGTGCTGTTCGGGTATATTGAGGTCGAGGATGAGGAGAAGTGGGCGCAGTCGGCAGATACCGAGATTAACCGGAAATGGTGGGATTTCATGGCGGATATCATGGATACAAATCCGGACAACAGCCCGGTCTGCGAAGATTTAAGTCAGGTATTCCATTTGGATTAAAAGGAGGCGCAAAATGAACAAGTATTATTTGGCTGTAGACATCGGCGCGTCAAGCGGAAGGCATATGCTTGCTTCCATGAAGGACGGGAAGATTGAACTTGAGGAAATCTACCGGTTCCCGAACGGGATGAAGGACGTGGACGGTTCCTTTTGCTGGGATGTAGAGGAGCTGTTTGCCCAGATTAAGAACGGGCTGAAAAAATGCCGGGAGCTTGGGAAGATTCCGGATTTCATGGGAATTGATACATGGGCGGTGGATTATGTGCTGCTGGATAAGGAGGACCGTATTCTGGGAAATACGGTGGGATACCGTGACAGCCGCACGGACGGCATGGATGAGAAGGTATATGAGCTTATCTCACTGTCTGAGCTGTATGCCAGGACCGGAATCCAGAAGCAGATATTTAACACCATCTATCAGCTGATGGCAGTAAAGCAGAATCACCCGGAGCATTTGGAACAGGCGGAGTCCATGCTGATGATTCCGGATTATTTCAACTTCCTGCTGACCGGAGTGAAGAAGATGGAATATACCAATGCCACCAGCACCCAGCTTGTGGACCCGAAGACGAAGGACTGGGACTATGAACTGATCGATCTCTTAGGATACAACTCTAAGATGTTCCGGCCGGTATCCGTACCGGGAACCGTCGTGGGCAATTTTACGGAAGAAATGAAGAAGGAGATTGGTTTTGACTGCACGGTGGCGCTTCCGGCGACACACGACACAGGGTCCGCCGTCTTAGCAGTGCCGGTAAGCGACGGCCAGGCGCTCTACATCAGCTCCGGCACATGGTCGCTGATGGGGATTGAACGGAAAGAAGCGGACTGTTCTATGACGAGCATGCAGGCAAATTTCACCAATGAAGGCGGATATGATTACCGGTTCCGCTATCTCAAGAATATCATGGGCCTGTGGATGATTCAGTCCGTGAAGAAAGAATTTGAAGAAGATTTGTCTTTTGCACGGATCTGTGAGAAGGCGTCAAAAGAAAACATTGAATCCATTGTTGACTGCAACGACGGCAGCTTCTTTGCGCCGGAGAGCATGATCAAGGCGGTACAGGATTTCTGCCGGAAGACAGGGCAGCCTGTTCCGGAGACGGTAGGGGAGATATCGGCAGTGGTCTATAACAGCCTTGCCTATTGTTATGGGGAGACTGTGAAAGAGATAGAAGAAATCACGGGCAATACCTACGATACCATTTACGTGGTAGGAGGGGGCGCAAATGCAGGGTATCTGAATGAGCTGACGGCAAAATACACGGGCAAGAAGGTTTCGGCAGGCCCGACAGAGGCGACTGCAATCGGAAATATTGTGGTACAGATGTTAATGAGCGGGGAATTTGAGGATCTCATAGAAGCGCGCAGATGTATTGGAAAATCCTTTGATATTAAATATTATGAATAAATTTTAAATGATTACCAGGAGGAACGATTATGTTAGTAGAAACAAAAGCAAGAATTGGAGTCTTTTCAATTGCGCTGGGAGCATATCTGCCCCAGTTCCCATCACTGGTGCCGGAGTTTGAGGCACAGTACGACGCCTTCAAGAAGACGATTCCGGACACCGTGGAAATTGTGGACGGAGGTATGGTTACTACCAAGGAACTGGCCCAGGCGGCCGGAGACAAGTTCCGGGGGGCGGACGTGGATCTTGTGATCTTGCAGCTTCTGACCTATGCGACGTCCTATAACATGCTTCCGGCTGTACGGGATCTGGATGTGCCGGTGGTACTGGTGAATATCCAGAAGAAGAAAGCGCCTGACTATGAGAACACCGACACGGCCACATGGCTTGGGGAATTGTATGCCTGCGGCGCTGTCGGCGAGATGGTGGCGGATCTTGAACGCGCAGGCAAGCGTCATGCTGTCATTACGGGAGTCGTAGAGGGAGGAGACCCGGAAGTCCAGACGGAGATTGAGGCATGGTGCCGCGCAGCGCAGGTACGCCGCCGGTTCCGGGATACCAATCTGGCGCAGATCGGGCGTCCGTATCCTGGCATGATGGACCTGTATATTGACGAGACGAACCTCTACCACAGGATGTCCCTTTACACCAAGCAGTTCGACTGGGAGAAGATGTGGGCCATCGCCGATGATATCACGGATGAAGAAGCGATACGCAAAAAGGCGCAGGATATCCTGGATACCTTTGATATCGAGGGCGGCGGCACCATCGAGAAGGTCTGGGATATGGCAAAATATGTGGTGGCTTTCGAGAGGTGGGTTAAGGAAGAGCAGATTGCCTTTGTGGCTTCCCATTACGACGGATTTGCTCAGGGCAAGGCCGGCGTCCTGGACGGCATGCTGATTCCGGCGTTCTCCATGCTCATCAAGCAGGGAGTTGCCTGTGCGGTGGAGGGTGATATCAAGGTCGCTATGGCAATGAGTATTTTGAAGACGATTTCCGGGGCAGGCCAGCTTTCCGAGATGTATTCGATTGATTTTGAGAAGGATATCTGTATTATCGGCCACAGCGGCTCCGGCGACGCCGACATTTCCGCAAAGAAGCCTACTATGAAGATTGTGCCTGTATTCCACGGTAAGACGGGCGGCGGTTATCTCACCCAGTTCTATCCCCATCTTGGGTCGGTTACATACTTAGGCATTACCCAGGATAAGGACGGACACTTCAAGTTTGTTGTGGCAGAGGGCGTGAATGAGGACGGGCCGATCTTTACCTTTGGCGATACCAATATGCGGACGCGCTTTAGCTGCGGGGCCAGGGAGTTCTGCAACAGATGGAGCGAAGCAGGCCCGACCCATCACATGGCAGCGGCGTCGGGAAGGCATATTGATACGATTTTGAAGGTTGCGAAGATTTTCAACGTGCCGGTAGATATTGTCACGAGATAGAAAGGAAGTCTCTTAATGCGGCCGCGGAATGATTCAGGATCAGATGTTCCGGCATGCCGGCTGTTCCGGCGAGCCTAGCAGCATAGGAAAATTCCCCGATCTGTGCGGTTCCGTGGCTGTCGCTTGAGAGGATGACCGGGCAGGAATGTGATCTGCACAGCTCTAAGATGGCCAAAGCGTTGCTGCGGGTATCCCCGCGGTAGCCGTCAGGCCTCAGGGACTGCTCGTTGATCTCTAACAGGACATGGGACTTTACAGCGGCTTCTACAATGGCGGGATAGTCTGCGGGATAATTCGCGTCGTCGCAGTGGCCGATGATACGCACATAGGGGTTTTTCATTGCCATGAGATAACAGCATGTATTTTCGTCAATAGAGCCGGGCTTTTTGACGGGTCTGTGGAGACTGGCAATGGCATAGTCAAGGTTCGACAGGATGCCGTCTGCAAGGTCGAGAGTCCCTGCGTGATCCAGAATATTTACCTCTGCGCCGTAGAGCATGGCTACATGGAAGCGTTCTCTGGGCGCCTGGGACAGATTCCGGAAATAGGAGGGCTTACCGCCTCCCGGCGTTGCCGGTCCGTGATCGGAGATTCCGAGTATCTTTAAGCCCCGGGCAGCGGCGGCCTTTGCCATATCTGTAATCGTGGCGCAGGAACCATGCCCGCTGGCAATGGTGTGGGTGTGGATATCAAATTCGATAGAAGCCATGTGGAATCCTTCCTTTCTTTATCATCTATTTATCTATACCCCCGAAGGTATACCCAAAGGGCATCCCGTGATGCAAGCCCCTTACGGGGCGGGCGGACTGCCGTCCGATAAGGTATAGTATGAAGGGTTTATATGGAAATGTCAATAGAAAAAGAATAAAACAAAATGAAAACAAACTATTAAAATTGATATAACGTTGGTTTTTATTATAAAATATCAAAAATAACATTGGTTTTTATTGACTTTCAGAAAGGGATACCGTATAATATCCATAAACAGGACAGGAGACGGTAACACATTTCCTGAAAGTTTAAATACTATGCAGAAACTGCATAAGAAAGGAGCAACAAAGATATGGGGTTATATACTTATGACAGCACAGATATCCCGAAGACAGACCGGATCACCAAGCTGGTGGAGCATTTATATGAGAAGCTTCCGGAGATTGAGTCCGCAAGGGCTGTGCTGATTACAGAGTCTTACCGCCAGACGGAGAATGAACCCATGGTCATCCGCCGTGCCAAAGCGTTTAGGCATATTTTAGAGAATATTCCGATTATCATACGCGACCTGGAGCTGATCGTGGGAAGTACGACGATTGCGCCAAGGGGCTGCCAGACTTATCCAGAATTTTCCTATGAGTGGCTGGAAGCTGAGTTTGACACAGTGGAGAAGCGCAGCGCAGATCCGTTCTATATCTCAGAGCAGACGAAGCGGGAACTGAAAGAGGCGAACGCCTACTGGAAGGGCAAAACCACCAGCGAACTGGCCACGGCTTATATGGAGCCGGAGACCCTGACTGCCATGGAGCACAATCTATTCACGCCGGGCAATTATTTCTATAACGGAGTCGGGCATGTAACGGTCAAGTATGAAGAAGTGCTTGCGATAGGATTTTCCGGCATACGGAAGAAGGCAGAAGAGGAGCTTCGGGGCATGGATTTTGGAGACGGTGATTATCAGAAGAAGTCGCGTTTCCTAAAGGCTGTAATTATCAGCTGTGACGCAGCGGTTGCTTATGCAAGGCGTTATGCGCTTCTTGCGCTGAAAGAAGCGGAGCGGTGTACGGATCCGGTTAGGAAGCGGGAGCTTCTTGAGATTGCCCAGAACTGCGCCAATGTTCCTGAGAAGGGAGCAGAAGGGTTCTATGAGGCGTGCCAGTCCTTCTGGTTCGTCCAGCAGTTATTACAGATCGAGTCCAGCGGGCATTCCATTTCGCCCGGGCGGTTTGACCAGTACATGTATCCGTATTATAAGGAGGATCTGGAAAGTGGAAAGATTACCCGGGAATTTGCCCAGGAATTGATGGACTGTATCTGGGTGAAGCTAAATGACCTGAATAAGTGCCGGGACGCGGCGTCGGCAGAAGGATTCGCAGGCTACAGCCTGTTCCAGAACCTGATTGCCGGAGGGCAGAACAGTGAGGGGATTGACGTGACCAACGACCTGTCCTTCATGTGTATCCAGGCGTCCATGCATGTATTCCTGCCCCAGCCGTCCTTCTCCGTCCGCGTGTGGAACGGCTCGCCGCATGAGTTCCTCGTGAAAGCGGCGGAATTGACCAGGACGGGAATCGGGCTTCCGGCATATTACAATGACGAAGTGATCATCCCTTCTCTGGTGAGCAGAGGGCTTACCTTGCAGGACGCAAGAGAATATAACATCATCGGATGTGTGGAGCCCCAGAAGGCAGGGAAGACCGAAGGCTGGCATGACGCTGCGTTTTTCAATATGTGCCGTCCGCTGGAGCTTGTGTTTACCAATGGAATCGACGGCGGCGTACAGGTAGGGCCTAAAACCGGCGATGTGGAGAAGATGAAGAGCTTCGAGGAATTCTACGATGCGTATAAGCAGCAGATGGACTATGCCATCAAGCTGTTGGTCAATGCCGACAATGCCATTGACGAAGCCCACGCCCAGCGGTGTCCCCTTCCGTTTTTGTCCAGTATGGTAGACGACTGTATGAAGCGGGGCAAGACGGTGCAGGAGGGCGGGGCAATCTACAACTTTACAGGGCCTCAGGGATTTGGGGTGGCGAACATGGCGGATTCTTTGTATGCCGTGAAGAAGCTTGTCTTTGAAGAGAAGAAGGTCACGATGAAGGAATTAAAAGCCGCGCTTCTGATGAACTATGGGCAGGGACTTACCACGGAGGATATCGCGGCCGTGACTTCGGACATTGCCAAAAGCATGCAGGAAGCAGGACAAAAGATCGGCGGCCAGGAGATTGGGGCAATCCTTCAAAGCGTTGTGGCGGCGGCAGATTCGCCGGAGGTTAAGAAAAACGGCGAGCGGATACGGAAACTGATTGACGAAGTGCCGAAGTTCGGGAACGATCTTCCAGAGGTAGACGCATTCGCAAGGGACGTGGCATATACCTACACCAAGCCCCTTCAGGAATACCGCAATCCGCGGGGAGGTATTTTCCAGGCGGGCTTATATCCGGTATCGGCGAATGTCCCGTTAGGAGCCCAGACCGGCGCGACGCCGGACGGAAGGCTTGCCCATACGCCGGTGGCGGACGGGGTTTCGCCGTCGGCAGGCAAGGATGTGAACGGGCCGACGGCCGCAGCCAACTCGGTATCCAGGTTAGACCATTATATTGCAAGCAACGGTACGTTATTCAACCAGAAGTTCCATCCGTCGGCTTTAAGCGGAAGGAAAGGGCTTGAGAATTTTGTAGGGCTTATCCGGGCTTATTTTGACCAGAAGGGAAGCCATATGCAGTTCAACGTCGTAAGCAGAGAGACGCTTCTGGACGCCCAGAAACATCCGGAGCAGTACAAGCATCTGGTGGTGCGCGTGGCAGGCTACAGCGCATTGTTCACTACCCTGTCCAAATCTCTGCAGGACGACATTATCCGGCGTACGGAGCAGGGCTTCTAGGAGGAGCGGCATGGGAGACGACAGAGCGACGAAAGGACGTATTTTTGATATCCAGAGATATTCCATCCATGATGGGAACGGAATACGGACGATCGTGTTTTTAAAAGGATGTGTGCTTTGCTGCCGGTGGTGCTGCAACCCGGAATCCCAGGACTATAAGATTGAGACCATGCTTGTCCAGGGAGAGCCTAAGGTAATCGGACAAGATGTCACGGTAGGAGAAGTATTGGAGACCGTGAAGAAGGACCGGGCATATTACAGAAGGACCGGCGGGGGCATGACCCTCTCCGGCGGGGAGAGCCTCTGCCAGCCGGAATTTGCAAGGGCGCTTCTCAAGGCAGCGAAAGAGGAAGGAATCCCGACGGCAATGGAAAGCATGGGATGTGCGAAGTGGGAAGTTATCGAGGGCATTCTGCCATGGCTTGACCAATACCTGCTGGATATCAAGCATATGGATGGTGCGAAGCACAAGGAATATACGGGAAGGTCCAATGAGCTGATGTTGGAGAATGCGAAGAAGATTGCGGACTCTGGCATGACGGAGCTGAGTATCCGGATTCCGGTCATCCCGGGATTCAATGATACGGAAGAAGAGATCCGGGCGATTGGGGCATACACCCGTAAGCTCCGGCATGTGAAGCGGCTCCACCTTCTGCCCTACCACAGGCTTGGGCAGGACAAGTACCGGGGGCTTGGCAGGGAGTACCTGATGGGCGATGTGAAGCCGCCTTCCAATGAGAAGATGGAGACGCTCCTTCGGGCGGCAAAACAGGCGTCCGGCGTGGAGTGCCAGATCGGAGGGTAACGTTATGGAATACGGACAGATACCGGACAGGATCGTCCAGGAGCTGGTTCCGGGAAAGGAAATTACCATCGCCCACCTGATTGCAAGCCCGGATATGACGCTGTATGAGAAGCTGGGCTTAGATCCCAGGACCGAGTACAGCAAATCTGCCATCGGGGTGCTTACCATCAGCCCGGCGGAGACGGCGATCATTGCCGCGGACATCGCAATCAAGGCGGCGGGAATAGAATTGGGATTCGTAGACCGGTTCAGCGGGACGCTGATTGTGACCGGGACGATATCCGAGACAGAAGCGGCGCTTCGGGCGGTACTGGACTATGTAAGAATGAAGATGGGATTCTCTGTATGTGAGATCACAAGGACGTAAGGTGCGGGCAGAAGATGAAGAAGATTGTACTGATGGGAAGAAGCGAATGCGGGAAGACGACGCTGACGCAGGCGCTAAAAGGCGAGAAGATTCAATATCACAAGACACAGTATGTCAATCATTTTGACGTGATTATTGATACAC
Source organism: uncultured Lachnospiraceae bacterium (assembly GCA_949957035.1). The sequence continues at coordinate 255 of CATLIP010000069.1, read as the reverse complement.
CGGGTGAGTATGCCCAGACCAAACATCTTGGCTATGCCCTGGCGCTATACTCCTACGAGGCTGACGTGGTGGGACTGCTTTTAGCGGCAACCGAGCCTTATTCACTCTATCCGCCCTGCTGTACGGACATGTGCAACCGGGACGTGGTGGGGATCGTAACGAAGATCCATGACGGGAAGGCGAAGCCTGCAAGGGCCGCTAAGTGGCTTGCCCTTGCAGGGTGTAAGAAGATTTTTTATGTGGATTCCAAGAGTT
>CATLIP010000068.1 GCA_949957035.1 uncultured Lachnospiraceae bacterium | reverse complement strand
GGTGTCTATGGCAGGAGGAATTATCAGCGCCAATCAGGAGAATCAGATTATTGACTTCTGTTCTAACTCGGGAAGCATGAGCGGCTTTGTGGGACTAGGCGGCATCGTAAGCTTCAACTCAGGGGGTATCTTTAATTGTGAGCTGTCCGATAACTTTGGCAATGCCGGACTTGACTATATCGGAGGAATTGCGGGGCTGAATGTGGGGACGGACAGTATTTTTTCGAAAGACTATACGGATGTAAACGGGAAGGTATGGAGGAATTACACTTCCGGAACGATTGCAGGCTGCAGTACCAGAGCCGGCAGAACGATTGCCGGAAACAGTTATGTGGGCGGTATTGTGGGCTATAACATGCGCGGAGGTGTCGTTAAGGATAATCAGAGTGGCGCAAATGTTACCGCAGCGGGAAACTACGCAGGCGGGATAGCCGGATACAACAGGGGGAAGATACAAGCAGCAGAGGATACGGGCAAGGCGGGGCGCAGCATCTCCGGTACAGGAGGAGAAGGAATCGGCGGCATTGCCGGCGTGAATACAAGGGAAGTGGAAGTTGTAGCTCTGTCGGCTTCATCAACCAATGAAGTGGTTGCTGTAAATTCCCGGGTCAGCATTACGGGACGAAGAATGGCAGGCGGTATTGTGGGTATTAACTCAGGCAGCATACAGTCTGTGGATGCCGCCGGAAAACCGGTGGGATATCTGGTTTGCGAGGCAGGGGTAATTCGCGCTCTTGAGGGGTATGCCGGAGGAATTGCAGCAGAAGCAAAGGGCGATATCGTAAGAGCCAGGAATCGAAGTCAGGAGGTAGTGGCAGGTCATGGTCCGGCAGGCGGTATAGTGGCAGTCAATCAATCCGGTGTTCGGTTGGAAGATTGTCAGAATCAGGGTGACGTAAGGAGTGACCAGGGATATGCCGGAGGAATTGCGGCAGAGAACTATGGAACGATTCGAAACTGCTCCGTAGGAACAGACGGAAAAGCTTTGAAGGATATGGAGATTACAAGCCGGGGCAGCGAAGAAATCGGCGGGGTATGTGCCGTAAACCATGAAGGTGCAGTGATTCAGGGAACGACACTCTATGGCAATGCCATATTAGACGGAGAGGCGCGTCTGGCCGGAGGAATTGCCGGAGTGAATCGGGGAATCATCGGCCGTCAGTCGGAGGGCGGTTCAGGCATAGAAATGGAAGAGATTACGGATATACCTCAGATAAAACTGAACTCTGCCAATCTGACCGTAGGAAGCGTGGCGGGCAGAAATGAAGAAGGAGGTAAGATTTCCGGTATCAGAGTCCTTGGGGTGAGATATGAGGGATTTCATAATTATGGATATCTTGGCGGAATCACCGGGAAAAATCAGAAGGGAGCAGTTGTTTGGAACTGTATTTTCTCAGAAGGGACCATGAAAGAGGCGCCAGACAGCAGTTTGGCGGGAAACAGTTATGGCGGAATTGCCGGCGATAACTACGGCAGACTTGAAAACTGTAAAATAGAGGAGTTTACCTGTAGTATTACGGGAATCTATACGGCAACAAGTACCAGTGATGCAGAAGAAAAGGAAGCCTTATCTTCCCATGTGGGAGGAATTGCCGGTAAGAACGGCGGTAAGGGATCGATTACAGGCTGTGTGATTGGCGGAAAGAATAACTCTATACAGGCAGGCAGCGGTATGGCCGGAGGGATAGTCGGTTACAATGGAGGAACCATTGAGCTTTCAGGTGACGAGACGGCAACGGCGCTGATGCTTACGCAAGCCGCCACGTCGGGTAGAGTCGAGAGCGTACAGGAGTTGGCGGATGCGGCTAAGGACGGAAATATTTCAGCGGATTCACGGTATGTGGAGTGGAATGGTGGGAGTAATGTTTCTATAGAAACTTTAAAGTATACAGGAACGCAGAATACAGTAAATAAAGGAAGAAAATTATCTCTCATTATGTCAACCAACGGGAATGTCGGCGGAATCACAGCCTACAACACGGGAGCGGTAGATTACTGTGCAACCGGAGACTGGTATTTGAATAACAAGTCCAATGCCATAGGAGTAGGAACCGGTGGTATTATCGGTATGAATGAGTCGGGGCAAGATTTGTCCTTCCTGCTGAATCAGGCCTTTGTGGGGCGTGAGCTTGCGTCCGGGGCTACAGACCGATTTGCCGGTGGTATTATTGGAAATCAGAATAATACGACACGAAGCGGTTGGAAACTTGAGAACTGTGTCAACTATGGCTCTATTTACTGTCTGAGAACCCACTATTCAGGAGGAATCTTAGGACAGTGGACAGGAACCGGGGGCACCATAGAAAATTGTCAGAACTACGGCAATTTACAGACTACCTATCAGCAGGGATGGCTGGGTGCGGCGGGAGGAATCGTAGCGCAGCTCTATCATGCCTATGAGGATAACGAATACAATATTATCAGCTGTAAAAACTTTGGAAATATTTATGGAAGGACTGGAGAAAATAATGCAGACTGTGCCAATGACAGCGCAGGAATTTTGGGAAATATCACAGCCTATCAGACGGGTAACGCCCAAAACGGACAGAGGTATACGATTCAGGTGTTGGATTGTGTCAACGGGCCGGGAGTTGAGGTGTATTCCTCTTCCATGGCTTCGGGTGTTGTGGGATTCTTCTCATGTTCAGACGGACCGAATTATAATTCCATTGTGAGCTCTACCGGAAATATTTACCTTCGCATTGAGAGATGCCGGAATTATGCTGCAGTCTTGAATGGAGTTCAATTTGTGGGAGGCATTTTCGGGGAACGGTACGGCGCCGTGGGCTCTAAGAATACGGTTCTTAAGGACTGTTATTCCGTGGATATTAGCGGCTATAATAAGGCAGCCTATCCCGTGATCTCTTATGTAAACAGCAGCAATAAGAACAATGCAGGACAGATTCAGGCCCGTGAGAATTACTATCTAAACGGGAGGTCGGGCAGCAATAGCTATCTATTTAATAATGGCAGGCAGAATACAGTACCGGATATCTCCAATGACTTAAAGAGAGCCTCAACTAACGTGCTCTATTACATTTCCAAGGAGGGCAGGCAGTATTATGCATACTTGGAAGCCGGAAAATCGATTTCCGTGAACAGGCTTCAGATTCTGGGAGACGGGACTATCTGCAATGAAAAGAATCAGACGGTGGGACGAATCCTGTTTGAGATTGATGGGACGGCAGACGGGACTCAATATGACGGAATCAATAAGGTGGTAAATGCGGGCAGTAATTTTGATACTCATGTGAGAAATTCCTTCTATATAAAAGAGACGGGAGGAAATCTATTTCAGATGCCAAAGCCGCAGAGCGTTGCCCTCAGCCTTAAAGGTAACAGGCTTCATATACAGGTGACTCCTGCAGCCGGAACGGATCCGTTTCGATATATGGGGGCATTATACAGGGTTGAGGAAGATGGAAGCGAGACGTTGGTGAAAGATGAAATTGAATTTTTCTCAGAGGAATTTGATTTGGAACTGGCAGAGGCGGAAATCCAAAAAGGCGGTATGCTGAGGATAAGGCTTCGGGCGTACAGCATGGATTCCAGAGTCTTGCCCTCGGAAGAGGTGACTGGGGAGGCGGCTCTTGGCAGGATTCTTCCCAATCCGGAGATGCGCATTGAACTTGTGTCCAAAACAGATGGAACGCCCGGTTACGAATATCGGTTTAAGTTGGTGAATGCAGAGGACTATATAGATGAAGAGAACTATCGGATTGCCGTGAAATTTATGGATAGTCCGGCTGCGATTCAGACGATACCGGATTCTGACGGGTATCTGATACCGGAAGGAAACGGTAAGCTGACATTTACACAGGAGCTGCAGCAATTATTGATTCAGGCAGTATCGGGCAGGGATGAGGTTATGGACTCCAAGAAGGTTCCGATTCCGGCATATATGCCTAGATATCAACCGTCCATTGGCTTGATGGATAGGAATCAGAAGCCAAGAGTCACATGCTCTGTTTCGGGTGAGTCTGTGACAGATTTGGGAATTACGGTGACTTTGGATACGTCATCGTCAGGCAATGTGACAACGCCTCCGGTTTATCGGGCAGAGTTACTTGGAACTTGGGGTGACGGACAAGACGAGAAGGAGAAAAATGCAGTACTTGCCAGCCAGGATATGCTGACGGCGCCAAACGGCAAAGCGGTGGCGAATTTCCAACTGCCGGAGTATATGTCAGAAGCAAAAGATTTGAGAGTCAGAGTGTGGTATGCACAGTCCGGCTTGGGCCCGGTCTACACATACCGTCAGACACAGGAATCGGAGGCGAATATTTATACAATCAGGGGTGTGGAAGACCAAGTTCCCGTATGGGAGTATGGAAACAGCCCGGTTTTGGAGGATAATAGCTATTTTGCGGAATACAGATGGACTTCAGGAAAGTTATTTGACTGGATTACCCCGCCGCCCCATTTGATGGAGGAGGCACAGCTGACCCCGGAATATGACGAGGAGCGTCGGTTACAGTATACATTTTTGTGGGATCAGGGAGACGGCGAGTATCAGGACGGAAACCGCTATGTTGTGTCTCTGGCTGGAATCAGCGGGGAAAACAAGGTCACCATTGTAAATGGGCAGGAGGTGTCCGGAAACAAACTAACGGAAACGGCGGAGAACTGGACTTACGACTTCGTGGAGCTTACGGTTACCCGCAAGGGAGATTCGAGCGGGGCGGCGCAGACCATTGGTCTGACTTCTGTCAAACGTTATCAGGTAAAACAGCGTTTAAGGAGGCCGGAGCAGCCTTCTGTGGTGAACAACAATGCCGACGAATTATTCTATACGGCAGAATGGGCGCCCATTAAGACGGATGGCGCAAGGGATGAGACAGGGTGTGAATCCTATGCAGTCTATTTGCGGCCTTATGAGGAAAAGGACGGCGTTCTGACTGCCGGGGAGCCTGTGCTTCTAAACCCGGATGCGCCGGTGTTCGTGGATAGCAGTGTTGATATTTATCAAAAGGAGCTTAATTTGGAGGAATATGCGGGGCAGAGAGTGCTAATTTACATTGTGGCTCAGGCGGCCCAGGACAATGCGCAGTATGTGGACAGCGTGGAGGGAATCACCTATGACCTGAGCATACCTCAGCGGATTTCCGAGCCGAAGGCGGCCTGGGAGATGGGGTGGGAATATGCCCCGGAGAGTCCGGTGTCTGTGGAGGAATTTGAAGCAGAGGATGAGTTAAAGGATGGGAAACTGACGGTGAAGATTCTGCCAAATCAGGATAGTATTCCTACAGGTGACAGCAGTTATCTGCTCAAAGGGTATATATTTGAAAGCTTGGAAATGGCGGAGGCGGCCAGACCGGAGATTGAGGCCGGAAAGGTGACGGGAGTAGCCGGTTTGTTGGATACCTATCCTGCCGCGGACGGTGAAATGGTGACGCCGGTCGCCATGGAAGCGGACAGTGATAATACCTACAGCAGTACTTTGCGGGGGCTGTCGGCCGGGTATGCGGGCAAATGGATTCTGCTCTATACCAGAATATCCTCCGGAAACGGGCAGGTCAGCTCCAAATGGATGGCCAGCGACATTGTGCGTCTTCCCTATGTGAGGCTGAATCAGCCGGAAGTAACGGTAGATAATCAGGAAAGGGAGATTACTCTGGAAGCCGGCTCCAATCCGGACCTTCTGGGAACGGAGAACTGGAAATCCAACCGGACCGCACTGCGCTGGAATCAGGTAGAGTGGGCGGATTCCTACTATATTACATTGAAGCCAAAGACGCTGAATCCGGACATAGACAAAGTGGAGGCGTCAGAAGAGCAGACCTACCGGATTGTGGAAGAAATTGATGAAAATGATAAGAAAGCTGCCGTTTACAGAAAGACCTTAGTATTTGATGAGGAGCAGGGGAAGGATGTGGAAATCTGGGAGCCTGTGGAGGCTGTGGAGAATCAGCCGATGATGTTTGAGTTAGGCGATTATTGGGCGAAGGATGAGAACGGAGTATACACAGAGGCGGAGATTCCCTATGCTTACCGGGTGAAGCTTAATGCCAGTCTGGAAATAGAATGGGACGAGGAAACAGGATTTAAGTATACGCTGATTCTTCCGGATGCCGAGAGCCTGACTACGATTAACGGTACGGTGCTGTCTGACATTGGACTTCAAATCACAGAGAAGGCGCTGCTGTCCTCTGATGTGGCGGTAAACGCGCCGGATGGTTCAAGCCAAAGTGAGGCTTATACAAATTCAGGAGATTTTGAAGTATTATTTTAGTCTCCGTAAGTGCAGAAAGAGAGGGCGATATGATACAGCAGAATAAACAATCAAATTCCAAGAATGAAACAGTATGGAAAAATGGTTCTACGCTTGTGATCGTAGTCTGCGTATCTGCCTCATTGATGGCGTTCGCCCTCGCCATGCTTTACACAGCCGGCCTGCTTTTATCCCGCGCCAACCGGCGTCTGGAACAGGAGCGCAGTTACCGGCTTGCCCAGAGCTTTGCTCAGGTGTTAGACCAGGAATTGAAGACGGACTATGATAAGCCGGAAAATGCCCCTGAGAAGAGTTTTTACCGTTATGTGTACAATTTCCTCGAAGGAAGATACGGGGAGTACGACCCTGACCATCCGGACGAAACCATTTTCCATTATACGGCTGCCCTGCCGGAGGGCGTGGATACGGAGAAATACGGAACTGTGAAGGTGGTCATGTACAAGGAGGCCAATCAGGAGCAGGATGTGGATATGTCGGGCGAGCTGGTCAAAGACCAGAGTGTGGACGATATCTTGAACAACGGAATTGCCCGCTACATTTTCACTGTAGAAGTGACCGCAGACGTAGACGGTATCTCCTACAGTTACAGTACCGAATACCGGCAGATGGCCACCTATGAAGTAAAGTTTAAGCACGACGGAAAAAATATCGTGTGGGACGGAAGCTGGCATGAGTATCTGTCAAGCCCGGAATACATTGTAGACTGGGACAAAGGAAATATCCAATATGAATACCAATCCGATAAGATTACACATTGCGAGTTTGCAAATGCTCATGAGTAATTTAGAAGGGAGTAAGGAAAGATGCACAAAATTCAATCCCGGTCAGGTGAGTCGCTTGTGGAGCTGATGGTCAGCGCCGTTATCTTTTTAATGATGATGGCGGCGCTGCAGGGTTCAATTTCATTTTGCACAAACGCGCAGCATAAAAGCGAACAGATTCGTGAGACAAATGCGGAAATTTGCCGGAGTCTTCAGATAGCTCCTTACGCTCCCGGGGCAGAAAATAAAACCTATTTATTCAAAGCAACGACGGCAGACGGAGAAGCGCCGGGAGCAGAAGCGGCTGTGTTATTCAGTATAGCCGTAGAGCTGGGGACAAAGGAGGTTACATATCAGGATGGGGACGGTACGTCAAAGACCGCAACATTTTATGTATTTGGACCGTCCGGCGCAGGCGGCGGGAGCAGAACCGCCGAAGCTTTGGACAGTTCGGGAGGTGATACCCCTTGAGGGGCGTACAAAGGCTTAGAAAGAATCGGAAGTCTGGCATGAGCCTGGTAGAAATGGTCGTTACACTATTAGTTTTCAGCATAATGATGACCATGATGGCAGGAGTCTTAAGTCCCGCCGCAAAGATATTCATACGAATACAGAAGCTGCAATTTGCTCAGATTATCTTGGATAATACCATACAGGAGCTTCGTGGAATGACAAGAGATGCCGCCGGCCATGTGAAGATTTATGAGAAATGCGGCGCAGATAACGGAATCGCAGACCAGCCGGGCACAATCTCCGGTCAGGGTTTAGAGTTTGTCAACGAGGACGGCTATGTGGTATTAATTTCCACCGAAGGATGCCCCGGCACAGGAGTATACAGGGGAAACCAGTTACTAAGTACGGTAAGCCCCGGAGATATCCCGCCCGGAAGGCTGTATGCCAGATATTACGTCCAGGAGAAGGACGCAAGATATCACTACGAGGACGCCGCCGGCCAGCCCATTGCCAGAGCCGTAAACAGTATATTCACCGATAAATATTACATGGGAAATTATCTGGAGATAGTCTACTCCTACCCTCCGGGAACTCTTCCGTCGGGAAACGTGGACTACCTGGAGGCGGAAGTGCGTCTCTACAGCGACGCAGAGAAAACCGAGCTGGTGGTCAAGGAATCGGTGGTATTGGATTTACGCTACGACGTAAAACGCCAAGACGGTGTGACAGCAAATAAAGCGGCGCCTTAAGAAGAACACAGAAGATAAATCCATCTTGTAACGTAATCTCAGATAAGATAATTGGGATGAAGTGAAGGGTGTGTATTTATAGATGTAACTATTAATTATGAAAGACTCAGAAAAAAAGAGAAGGAGAATGACAGAAATGACGAGAAGTTTGAAGAAAAACAGGAAAAAGGGATTTACCCTTGTAGAATTGATTGTGGTATTGGTAATATTGGCGATACTGGCCGCACTGCTGATTCCGGCGTTGACGGGGTATATTGATAAGGCGAAGGAGAAACAGGTTATTGCAGAAACCAGACAATCGGTAATGGCTGCGCAGACAATGGCAGATGAAGAGTATGCAAAAGGAACATCAGATAGTGATATTAAAACAAATCTGAATGGAACATCAAATGATGCTCTTGTGAAATTAGCGGATGTTCCAGGAACTATTTCTGACATAGAAGTAGATGCAGGTAAAATAACAAAGCTTGTATATAAAAACGGATTAACATGTACATATACGTATGCTTCAGATAAAGGTGAGTATAACATTACTACCCCATAATAAATAGGGGAAGATTGGTAGCTAAATATTCACGATGCTTTGAGTATATGTAAATAATATAGCATTGTAATTGAATTTTTCCAGTAAACAGGCAGTTCGGGGCGGTCCTTTCCTCAAGAGCGACATTAAAGGGCGTCCTTAGCGGAGGCGAAATCCACTGCTTACGGAGACTTAGGAACGAAGGCTCTCCTGAGTTCCTTAGTCGCAGTTAGCAGTTAGTTCGCCGAAGCGTTGCCCAGTCGCGATTGGGGAAAGGACCGCCCCGAACTGCCGTCCCCAGAACCAAAAAATCAACACCAAAATCAACACCAAAAAAAGGACCCAACCATGCATACAACAGAAGCCACCCCAAACAAATGGCTCACCCGCACCCTAACCATCCTCCTGCTCACCCTGACATTCATAGTCGCCGCTATCCCCGGCGCCCTATACCTCATGCGCCGCGCAGACGCCCAAGTCGCCTTAGGCAACGCCAAATCCCTGCGAATGGCATTAGACACAGCCGCCACAGAGCGTTACGGCTCCGGCTCCCCTTTCCGCGACCCTGCCTCTTTAGGAGGCGTCACAGAAGAAGTCTGGCGGCAAGTCGTCACCGACAGCAAAATCCCCGGTGATTTTTGGGTATTGCAGATGGATGACAGCGGATACGAAGTACAGCGTTTCCACTATCAAGAAGGCGATTTTTCAGTAACCTACTGCAGGAAACCGCTGACATATGAAGTTTATTATCAACAGAATTTCATCCGGACAAAAGAGCGTTGAAATCCTGGCCTGTTGCCCGGATACATGGTAAAATACTTGCAATTTATCAGTCAGAAGAGGGAAAGATATGGAAATGTTGACAGTTCTTATCGGAATACTATACCTGTTCCGTTTCATATTCGGGGCCTGTATTTTCAGTTTTTTAACAGTGGTAATCTATCGCCTCCCCAAAGGGGAGAATATTGTATATGGCCGCAGCCATTGCCCCGGCTGCGGCAGAACGCTGGGAGCAGGAGAAATAATCCCCTGCATCAGCTACCTTGTCCAAGGCGGAAAATGCCTTGGCTGCGGAATGAAGATATCGAAGCAATATTTCATTGCAGAATGTCTGGGAGGAATCGCGTTTACTGCCTGCAGCGCCTGTTTTGGAAGCGGCGAGTCAGGATTTTTGTCATTGAAAGGCTGGATTGCCTTTATCTATATGGGAATCCTGACCGTCGTTGCATTTATAGATTGGAATACAAAGGTCATATATGACCGTTTTCATATATTTATCGCATTATTAGGAATAGCCGCAATTTGGGTATTCCCGGAACAGACGTTAAGGGAACGGCTGATTGGGGCGGTAATCGTATCGGCGCCCATGCTCATACTGGCATTGTTGATTCCGGGAGCATTCGGGGGCGGCGATATCAAACTGATGGCAGCCAGCGGATGGCTGCTTGGCTGGCGTGCAATGATTCCGGCCATATTTATGGGAATCCTGACAGGAGGATTCTATTGTATCTGGATGCTGGCCAGAGGGAAAATGACACGTAAAGACCGGTTTGCTTTTGGACCGTTTCTGGCAATAGGGCTTGCCGTCTCATGTATTTACGGAGAACAGATGCTTACATGGTATCTGTCAGTCTGGCAGATATAGTACAGACAAGAAAGGAGAGGTTTCATGCCGCAATTTCGTTATCTTGCGAAGAATATGGAGGGAAAGAGCCTGCGGGGAACAATGGATGCCGTAAACGAAGCTGTCTTACAGCAGCAGTTAAAAGAGCAGAACTTGTTTCTGGTAGAGGCAAAGGACGTCGCTGCGTCCAAGAGCGCTCGGAAATTTTCATCCAAGCTGCTTTCTGAATTTTGTAAGGAGTTATCGACGCTTCTTGCTTCCGGAATCAGTATTGTACGGGCCTTGGAGATTATTGCCGACGAGGAAGGCCTGCCCGCTTATGCAAGGACAGTCTACCTGTCTGTTCTGGCTGACCTTAGAAAGG
>CATLIP010000067.1 GCA_949957035.1 uncultured Lachnospiraceae bacterium | reverse complement strand
GCTGGCAGAATCTTGGGAGCTGTCCTGTCACCCGGAGGGCGCGTCGGTCATCGCCAATGGAAGCTTTGCCGGGAAGTCGCTGAAACAGTATATTGAGGAGGCGGGAAAGGGCGTTTTGGGAAAGAACTGCCGCCGTTTTAGAGATTTTCCCATTCTTATCAAATTTATTGACGCCAAGGATAATCTGTCTATCCAAGTGCATCCGGATAACCGGTATGCGCTGCAAAATGAAGGGCAGTATGGGAAGACAGAGATGTGGTATGTGGTGGATGCGGGGGAGGAAGCGTTCCTGTATTATGGGTTTCAACGGGAAATCAGCAAGGAAGAATTTGCAAGAAGGATTGAGGATGATTCTTTGCTTGAGGTGTTAAATGCTGTGCCTGTGCATAAGGGGGATGTGCTTTTTATCGAATCCGGGACGATTCATGCCATTGGAAAGGACATTTTGATTGCGGAAATCCAGCAGAATTCTAATGTGACTTACCGTGTCTATGATTACGGGAGGGTTGGAAAGGATGGGAAAAAGCGGGATTTGCATATCGAGAAGGCGCTTGCCGTCACTAACCGAGTGCCGATTATCCGGGATAATAAGAGTTATCCCCATGTGGCGGACTGTGATTATTTTACTGTGGATAAGATGAATCTGGATGGGAAGTTCATGCGGCGGATGGAGGGGAACGTATCGGAGGAATCCTTTGCCAGTATCTTGATTCTGGATGGCGAAGGTGTGATTCAAAGCGGCGGGGAAACGCTTCCATTCCGAAAGGGGGACAGTTTTTTCCTTCCTGCCGGCAGCGGGAGCTACCATGTGGAAGGTACCTGCGATGGGCTGGTGACGACGATTCGTCAGAAGGCTGCGCCTGTGCGCATCGGGATTGCGGTCGGAGGGACGGATACCCGGATTGGGCTGGTGGATATCCACCAGAAGCTGCTTGCACAGGCGGTGATGCCAACGGCGGTTTTTCAAAGGAATGAGGATGGAGGAAAAGACGCCGCATACGCCCCGGACAGGGTTCTTGAGGAGATTGCCAAACGGACGATTATGCTTCTTGAGGAACAGGGAATTGGCATGGAGCAGTGTGTAGGCGTGGGGATTGGCGTTCCGGGGACGGTTGACCGTAAGCGGGGCGTAGTGCGTTATTCTAATAATATCGGGTGGAAACAGGTGGAACTTGCCAAAATAATGGCGGCATATTTCCCGCTTCCGATACAGGTCGCCAATGACGCCGACTGCGCGGCGCTGGGAGAAGCGGTGGCCGGTGCGGGCATGGAATGTCAGGATGTGGTTATGCTGACTTTGGGTGCGGGAGTCGGCGGTGGGATCATCTTGGACGGTGAGATTTATGAGGGCAAAGGCATGGGCGGCAGCGAGCTTGGACATATGGTGATTGTGGAGGACGGCGAGGCCTGTACCTGCGGCCGCCGGGGATGTCTGGAAGCCTATGCTTCTGAGACGGCCCTTCGCCGGGATGTGCGAAGGGCTGTTGGGCGGGATATGACGGCGGAAGACATTTTCATGGAAGCGGCGGCGGGAGACGAGCATCTTTTGCATGTGTTGGATGTTTATGCCCGGCGGCTTGGGGTGGGAATTGTGAATATCGTCAATATCTTCCGTCCTCAGTTGGTGTTGCTTGGCGGCGGGCTGTCAGAGCATGGGGAAGCGCTTTTAGAGCCGCTTCGCCGGATGGTGCGGGAAGGCTGTTTCGGGGGAGCGCAAGGAGAGCTGCCGGAGATTGAGCTTGCGTCCCTTGGAAATCGGGCGGGGGTGATTGGCGCGGCGAGTTTGATTTAGACAGATTCATAGAAGGATATAAGGCCAGATAGGGATGTCCCATCTGGCCTTTTGGAATATTTTGGAAATTTCAAGTTTTTGTTGCTTTTATGGCTAAGAACAGATAGAATTGGTTGTAAAAGTGATACGCATGTAGACTGTCAGGCAAGGAAGGAAAATAATATGTGTCGGGAAGATATGGAGAGGTTTGCGTTTCTTTATCTCTGTGGTGAGCGGGACAGAGCGTTAATAACCGGTATGGAGAAAATGAATTTTTCAGATTTTGACAGGTTATCCTATATAACGGAGTATTTAGGATTTACTGATCTTAACATGGAGCTTTGGAAACGATTTTCCCCACAGTTTCAGGAACGGTTGGATGATTTCGAACAGTTGCTTGAACAGGAAGAGGAAGATGTGGAATTGCATGAATATGATGATGCTGAATTATACGAAGAATGGCTCGTCAGATTTTACGCAGATGCGCCGGAGGGGGAAGCGCAGGGATATTTAAGGAAGGTAATAGGAATTGAGACAGACAGATGAGCGTTAGAAGCGCACTGTCTGTTTTTATTTAACTAATGTTAGACATTAGCCGAGGATATGGCGTATAATGAGAACGGATTTATTAAAAAATCGGTGATTTCAGGAGGAAGTAAACATGTTATACGAAGAATCAGGAAATACATTATATCTGGAATGTTACAGTGGAATCAGTGGTGATATGACGGTAGGGGCATTGCTTGACTTAGGCGCAGACCAGAGGATACTAGAAGAGCAGCTTAGAAGCCTTCCGATTTCAGGGTTTGAGATAGAGATCGGAAGGGTGAAGAAATCAGGGCTTGATGCATGCGATTTTCGGGTGGTTCTGGATAAAGAGCATGAGAACCATGACCATGACAACGAGTATTTATACGGACATGTACATTCTCAAGAGGAAGGGCATGGCCATATGCATCATGTACATGAAGGACATGTTCAAGGAGAAGAGTATAGAGGCCATGTGCATGAACATACCCGGGGAGAAGAGTCACACACACATGAGCATCGAGGATTGCCGGAGATAGAAGCTATTATTCGTAATTCTGGAATTACCAAGAGAGCCAAGTCAATTGCAACAGATATATTTACAGTGTTGGCAGAGGCAGAGGCAAAGGCTCATGGAACAACCATGGAAGAAGTACATTTTCATGAAGTTGGAGCTGTGGATTCTATCGTGGATATTGCTGCAGTGGCAATTTGCCTGGACAATTTGAACATTACAGAAGTTATCGTACCGGAATTATATGAAGGAAGAGGAACCGTCAGATGTCAGCATGGGGTGATCCCGGTTCCGGTTCCGGCAGTAGTCAATATTGTTCAGCAGCATGAAATTCCTCTGCATATGACAACGACAGAGGCAGAGCTGGTGACGCCTACGGGGGCGGCAATTGTGGCGGCATTAAGAACCTCCGGGCAGCTTCCGGACAGATATAAGATTAGACGGATTGGTACCGGCGCAGGAAAGAGGGATTATGGAAGACCCAGTATTCTTCGGGGAATGTTGATTGAATCAGAGTCAAAAGAGAGTGATTATATATTTAAATTAGAGAGTAATATTGACGACTGTACCGGGGAAGCGCTTGGGTATGCCTCTGAGAGGCTTTTAGAGGCCGGGGCGCGGGATGTACATTATACGCCGGTGTATATGAAGAAGAATCGTCCGGCGTATCAGCTTAATGTGATTTGCAGCGAAGAAATGGTTCCTAAGATGGAGGAGATTATTTTCCGCGAGACGACGACCATTGGAATCCGCAGAATAAAGATGGAACGCAGTGTGTTGAAGCGTGAAGTGCGCGCGGTTGAGACATCCCTTGGAGATGTAAAAGTCAAGGTATGTGAATGGGAAGGAAGCATCAGAGTATATCCCGAATATGAGAGTGTGGCGGCAGTCTGTCGAAAGAAGGGGCTTTCGTATCAGGAAGTGTGGGAGCAGATTTCCCGGGAAGCAGGCGGGAGGCTTGGGAATGAAGGATTATCACATGAATAGCTATGAAGGCAAAAAAGAAGATATCAGAATTAAAATGCAAAAGTATGCGGCAGAAGATTTAGTCATTGCCTTTTCAGGAGGCGTAGACAGCAGTTTGCTGTTAAGGCTTGCATGTGACGCTGCAAAAGAACAGGGAACGAGAGTCTACGGGATTTTCCTATGGACCATGCTGCATCCTGTGAAAGAAGCCAAAGAGGCGCAGAAGGTTGCACAGGAGTTGGGAGCAATTTTCCGGGTACTGAGAATGTATGAACTTGAGGATGCCGATATTATGGACAATCCTGTGGATCGTTGTTATCGCTGTAAACGGTATCTCTTTAGGGAGATTCAAAAAGAGGCGGAAGGCTTGGGCATTTCAAGAATCATGGAAGGAACGAATGGAGAGGATTTACAGGGATACCGTCCGGGAATCCGGGCGGTACGGGAATTGGGAATCATCAGCCCTTTAGCTGATGCAGGATTTACGAAAGGGGAAGTTCGAAAATTTGCAGAAGAGTGTGGGATTTCTGTGTCAGATAAGCCGTCCACCCCTTGCCTTGCGACCAGGTTCCCTTATGGTACGCATCTATCTTATGAGGAAATGAGAAAGGTAGAGGCAGGAGAAGAATTTTTAAGGAATATGGGATTTTATAATGTACGTTTGAGAGTCCATGGAGAACTTGTCAGAATTGAGGTGGATAAAAAGGATTTGCTGATGATAGTGGAACAGAGGGACAGGGTTACGGAATATCTGAAAAGTCTGGGCTATACATATCTTACTCTGGATTTGGAGGGATTCCGCTCAGGAAGCATGGATGTGCAGGAATGGTCCGGCAGGCAGACTGCATTGTAAAAGGAATCGAATGAAATGATGTATCTTTGAATCCCCTGCTTTGTCAGTTGTTAAGCGGATAACGGCTGACAAAGCAGGGGATTCTTTTTTCCTTTATGTTTATTTGATTCGGAACTGGCTTATCAGTTGATTCAATGTCCTTGCCTGCCCGGACAGTTCATTAGAGATTGCGGCGCTCTCTTCGGCGGCGTCTGAGTTTTCCTCAATTACCCTAGACACCTCTTTGATTCGGTTTTCCACAGATATAATCATCTCGGACTGCTGTACGCTGGCTTGCGAAATCTCATCCATCAGTGTCTTGATGGATTGTATGCATTCGGTGATGAGCTGCACTGCGGAAATAGCCAGATTCGTGGATTCCGTACCTGTTCGGACATCATTGATTGAGCGTCCGATCAGCGTGCCGGTATTGCTTGCTGCTTCGGCAGATTTGGAGGCCAGATTTCGCACCTCGTCGGACACAACAGAGAAACCTTGCCCTGCTTCTCCTGCGCGGGCGGCTTCTACCGCGGCGTTTAATGCAAGGATGTTTGTCTGGAATGCGATGTCTTCAATGGTCTTTATGATGGTGCCGATTTGTGAGGAGGAGCGGTCGATGTTTTTTGTGGCGGTAATCAGTTGCTCCATTTTCGTATCTGCTTCGGCAGCGTATCCGGTCGCTTTGTCTACAAGACTGCTGGCGTTGCCGCATCGGACGGCGCTGTTCTGTATCTGGGTGGTGATATCGGTTACATTGGACACAAGCCTGCTCATAGAGTCTTTCTGCTGCATGGTCCCATGTGACAGGGATTGGGCGCCTGCGGATACCTGGTTTGCACCGCTGTTAACCTGGGCGGCAATCTGGGAGATTTCCTGCATTACGTCTGTTAAATGAGTTCTAATGCTTTTCAGGCTTTCAGCAAGTACGCGGAAGTCCCCGATGTAGTAGTCTTCATTCATTACCACGTCTACGGCGATGTTACCGGCTGCCATTTCACCCAGTATCCTTCCGATATCTTCGATTGTTTTACGCAGACAACCGCAGACCTGGTGGATTGTTTCTGCAATCATGCCGATTTCGTCTGTCCTGCCGTAAAATGGTTCCAGCTCTTGGTCGGCAGACAGTTCCAGCTTACCTAAGCGGCTGATCGCCTGTTCCATAACCATGAGTTCTCTGCCTTCCCGGTGCAGAATCAACAGTGTGACAAGTACGATGACTGCAGCTACGCAGGCGCATAGAATGGCTACAGTGATACGTACAACGCTCACTCGTTCGTAGACTTCCGCCGCATTGTCCCGTACCATGAAGACCCAGTTACGGTCTTTCAGGTATTTGTATACAACAAGCTGGTCTGTTCCGTTTTCATCCTGATAAGAATATGTGCCGGCTTCTGTGCTGCCGTCTGATTTGATTTGTTCTATGATATTCAGAAAGCCTTTGTCAGTGGTTTCCGTGTTCAGTTTGGATTCGTCTTCGTGGTAGAGGTATGTACCGTTCTCTACGCTTAAAAATACGTACTCGCTGTGGGTCAGACCCTTGATGTCTAAATCCAGTAGTACGTCTGTCAGGTGGCTGGCGTAGACGCCGGCTCCGACGAAACCGATACAGGTCTCGTTATCGAACAGCGGGTAGTACATGGAAAGTATCATGCTGCCGGTCCCCGGGGATTCCATGATGCCTAAGTTGGTAAGCTTAGGCTGAGCCAGGATGGTTTTTTGAAAGGTATCTAATGAGTCGCCGCTTCGGGTGGTGATTCCGATTGCATCCTTAGAAGTATGAGTTAGAACATATGTGTTTGGCGTGGCAATATATAGACCTTCAAAGATTCCTTTCACTTCTGCGAAATCTTCAGTGTATTTCTGAGCTTTTAGAAGCAGGTCGGGATTCTGCGGATCCAGCAGGAGATTGCGGACTTCGCTGCTTAGGGCGAAGGCTGACATGTATTCTTCTGCGGATGATACGTACCCGTTAATGATGGCGGCCCGGGATTCTACGGCGTCAATCATCTGGTTGGTGGCGTTGTTCTCTACCATGTTGGATATGCGGCCGGATACGACGAACCATAACAAGATCATCCCGACAAATGTGATTGCAGTGGTAATTATACCAATACGTGTGGCGAGTTTGCGATTTGCTAGAAATTTCATATGATTCCCCCTGTAAATATTTCTCATGGGTCAATGAGTGTGACCTTATTTTTAGCAGAAATATTTTAACATGGATTTTTATGGTTTTCAAGATTTAAGCAGCCGGGTTTTTAGTGATTTCTGCAGGGGGGAGCGGGAAAAAGAGTTATTTAGAATAGTTTTATAAAGATTAGATTTCTATTCCGGTATTATACGTGATATAATAGCTTGGTAAAATAAATGAGTGTTCACGGAGGAAACATATGGGCGGGTTTGTCACATTAGAAGATGTAAAAAAGAGATACCGCATGGGCGAGGTGGAGATCATGGCGGCGGACGGGATTGATTTCCAAATCAATCAGGGAGAGTTCGCCGTGGTAGTGGGGCCAAGCGGCGCAGGAAAGACGACGGTCTTGAATATTCTGGGCGGCATGGATACGGCGTCAGAGGGAAGGGTAATCGTGGACGGGCAGGATATCACTTCCTACTCCCAGAAGCAGCTCACGGCTTACCGCCGGGACGATATCGGATTCGTATTCCAGTTCTACAACCTGATTCCGAACCTGACTGCGCTGGAGAATGTAGAACTGGCTCTCCAAATCTGCAAAGACCCCATGGATGCAAGGGAAGTGTTGGAGGAAGTGGGGCTTGGAGCGCGTCTCAATAATTTCCCGGCGCAGTTATCCGGCGGGGAACAGCAGCGGGTGTCCATTGCAAGGGCGTTGGCGAAGAACCCAAAGATCCTGCTGTGCGACGAGCCGACAGGAGCGTTAGATTATAACACGGGAAAGTCCATCCTGAAACTTTTGCAGGATACGTGCCGGATCAAGGGTATGACAGTCATTCTCATTACCCACAATTCGGCGATCGCGCCGATGGCCGACCGTGTAATCAAGATCAAGAACGGACGGGTGGCGGACATTTTGAGGAATCCGTACCCGGTATCGGTAGAAACTATAGAGTGGTAGGGTATGCAGATGAAGAGGACGAATCAGACGACGAAAAAGAGAAAGAAGGCAACCAGGAAAGATTTCTATATGGAAATCCGGAAAAGCCCGGGGAGGTTTTTATCGATTCTGTTCATTGTTGCTCTTGGAGTCGCATTTTTTTCGGGAATCCGTGCCTCAGAGCCGGACATGAGACTGAGCGGGGATTCTTATTTTGACGAGGCGGAGTTGATGGACATCAAGGCAATCTGTACCTACGGCGTTACGGAGAGAGACGTGCGCGCCATGGAGAAAGCAGATGGAATCGCAAGGGCAGAAGGGGCGTACAGCGCGGATTTCCTCTATAGCGCCAAGGACGAGCAGCAGGTACTCCATGTCATGTCATTGCAGGAGAAGATGAACCGGGTGACAGTGAGCAAGGGACGGCTTCCCGAGAAAACAGGGGAGTGCCTTGCGGACGATAATTCGGAGTTCAAGATTGGGGATAAGATTGAACTGAAGTCAGGGACAGACGATGAGATTTCCGATACATTAAAGACGGATACCTTTGAGGTGGTGGGGCTTGGGAACAGCCCGTGCTATCTGTCCTACGGAAGAGGCAGCTCGACGGTGGGGGACGGGAGCATTCAGGCATTTCTTGTTGTGCCGGAAAATACCTTTGATATGGATGTGTTTACCGAGGTCTATCTGCAGGTAGAAGGTGCAAAGGCTCTGCTTGCATTTACCGACGCATACGACGACCGGATTGAGGAGATTCTTGCACAGGTGGAGGAACTTACGGACGAGCGCGCCCTGGTCCGTAAAGACAGCCTGAAAGACGAGGCAAATGAGAAACTTGCCGAGGCGAAAGAGGAACTGGAAGAAGGAAAGGAAGAGGCGGAAAAGGAGCTTGCGGATGCGGCGGAGAAGATAGCGGACGCAGAAAAGCAGCTTGCAGATGCCAGGGTGCAGATTGAGGACGGCAGGAAGCAGATAGCGGATGCGAAATCCACCCTGAACTCCAAGCAGAAGGAACTGGATTCGGCCAGAGCCGAGTACCGGTCAGGGCTTGCACAGTTAAATGACGGCAAGGCGGCATATGAGCAGGGGCTTGCACAGTATGAGGCGGCAAGGCCGGATGCGGAGGCACAGATAGCGGCAGGAAGGCAGCAGTTAGAGGGCCTGCAGGCGCAGATCGGGGCGGACGAGCAGAGTTATCAGACCGTACTCGATCAGATTGGAGCCATAAAAGCGCAGATTGAACAGATGCAGGCACAAGCCAGAAGGACGGGAATACGGAAGGCAGCCGGGGCGCAGCCGGAAGTTGTCCGGACGAGTGTACAGGATAGTTTCAGGAACGGAGATGTTTCAGGCGGTACAGGCGAGGACGGCTCTTTAGACGGCAATGCCCCAGAAGATTCCGGGGATGGAAACGTTCCGGGAAGTTCGGAAGGAGATAACCAGCCGGGAGGTTCGGAAGGAGATAATCAGCCGGGAGGCTCGGAGGGGGACGATAATCCGGGAGGTTCCGGAGGAGACAATCAGCCGGGAGATTCGGAGGGAGACGATAATCCGGGAGGCCCCGAGATCGAAATTCCTGCCGAGCTTTTGCAGCAGCTTGCAGAGTTGGAGAAAACGGCCCAGATGCTTACAATGAAGATTGAAGGCCAGCGTCAGGCATATGAGTCGGGAGCTGCCGAACTTACCGCAAGCCAGAAGCAGTTAGACGATACGGCAGCGCAGCTTGCCGCTACCAAGGCACAGCTTTCGGCGGCAGAATCCGAACTTGCGTCCGTACCTGCACAGCTTTCATCCGGACAGAAGCAGATTAATGCGGGATGGGGAGAGATAAAGGAGCAGGAAGCAAAACTTGCCGACGGCGAGGCAGAAATCCTATCCAATGAAGCAAAACTTGCCGACGCTAAGCAGGAATATGAGGACGGCAAGGTCAAAGCCGAGGAAGAGATTGCCGAAGGAGAAGAAAAGATTGCCGAGGCGGAAGCGGATATTGCGGATATCGGCTTGCCTAAGTGGTATGTGTATGACCGAAGCACTTTGATAGAGTACAGCGGATTCGGAGAAAATGCGGAACGCCTCGGAGCAATCGGGCGGGTGTTCCCGGTGCTCTTCTTCCTTGTGGCAGCGCTCATCAGCCTGACCAGCATGACGCGCATGGTGGAGGAACAGCGCACATCCATCGGGACGATGAAAGCCCTTGGTTACGGCAAAGCGGCCATTGCGTCCAAATATATCGGCTACGCGCTGTTAGCTACGGCGGGAGGGAGCATTTTAGGCGTCCTGATTGGGGAGAAGATTCTTCCATATATTATTGTTTACGCATACGGGATATTATACCAGCATTTACCGCGGATTCTCGTGCCTTATGACTGGGGGTATGCGGTGATGGCGTCCGGGGCTGCGGTGTTCTGCACCATATTTGCTACGGTCATGGCCTGCTACCGGGAACTGGATGCACAGCCTGCAGTATTGATGCGTCCGCCCACCCCAAAGAACGGACGGCGGGTGTTCTTGGAACGTATCGGTATCATCTGGAGGCATCTTAATTTTACGTGGAAATCCACCATACGGAATTTGATGCGGTATAAGAAGCGTTTCTTCATGACCATATTTGGAATCGGCGGGTGTATGGCGCTGATGCTGGTAGGATTCGGGCTGAAAGATTCCTGCTATGAGATTGCCGAGCTTCAATTTGCCGAGATTCAGTTCTATGACGGAAGCATTTATCTGGAAGAGGACATTACGAAGGAGCAGCAGGAAGAGCTGAAAGAGTCCTTGGAGGATGAAGAGCAGGTGGCCCGGTTTATGGATGCGGATATGCAGAATATCACGCTGGTAAACGGAAAGAAGGAGCGGGCGGCTTATGCATGTGTGTTCGGTACGGTGGAGGACATCCCCAAGTTCGTTGATTTCCATGACCGGAAGACGAAAGAACGGTACGAACTGTCAGACGACGGCGTAATCGTCAGCGAGAAGACGGCAAAGCTTTTAGAGGCAAAAAAGGGTGATACCATTGAGATTAAGGATGAAGAAAACGGCAATAAGAAGGTAGAGATTTCGCAGATTTGCGAAAACTATATGGGGCATTACATATATTTTACGCCGGG
>CATLIP010000066.1 GCA_949957035.1 uncultured Lachnospiraceae bacterium | reverse complement strand
GCACCGTGTCGATGGAGCCCTTTTCGTTCTCCCACTGCTTGCGCATGGCCGCCTGCTGATTGCGCAGCTCGGCCAGCTCGTTTTCCAGACGCTCAAGACGTTCGCGCGAGGCTTCGTCCGTTTCGCGACGCAGGGCTTCGCGCTCAATCTCCAGTTGCATGACCTTGCGGTTGACTTCATCCAGATCAGCCGGCAGGGAGTCGATCTCCGTGCGGATCATGGCCGCGGCCTCGTCAATGAGGTCAATGGCCTTGTCCGGCAACTGGCGGTCCGTGATGTAGCGGTGCGACAGCACCACGGCTTCCACTATGGCCGAATCGCTGATGCGCACGCCGTGGTGCACCTCAAAGCGTTCCTTCAGGCCGCGCAGGATGGAGATGGCGTCCTCCACCGTCGGCTCTTCCACAAGGACGGGCTGGAAACGGCGTTCCAGAGCGGGATCCTTTTCAATGTACTTGCGGTACTCGTCCACCGTCGTGGCGCCGATGCAGTGGAGTTCTCCGCGCGCCAGCATGGGCTTGAGGAGATTGCCGGCATCCATGGAGCCTTCCGTCTTGCCTGCACCCACGATGGTATGGAGTTCATCGATGAAAAGGATGATCTGCCCCTCGCTCTTCTCCACCTCATTGAGCACGGCCTTGAGGCGCTCTTCAAATTCGCCGCGGTATTTGGAGCCTGCGATCATCCCCGCCAAATCCATGGTCAGAATCCGCTTATCCTTCATCCCCTCCGGCACATTTCCCGCGGCAATCCGAGAGGCAAGCCCTTCGATTACAGCCGTCTTTCCAACGCCTGGTTCACCTACCAGACAAGGGTTATTCTTCGTCCTTCTGCTTAATACCTGTATGAGACGGTTAATCTCCGCCTCTCTCCCTATCACAGGGTCAAGCCTTCCTTCCTCTGCCTGCGCGGTCAGGTCGGTACCGAACTGCTCAAGCATCCCTTCCCGTTTCCTTACGCCGCCCTGAAGCATCTCGTCCTGATATTCCTTGGGATCGCCGCCCAGAACGGAGAAAATATCCTGGTATATCTTCTGCATATTAATATTCAATGTCAGAAGGATACGGGTCGCCACACAGTCTGGGTCCCGCAGAAGGGCAAGAAGCATATGCTCTGTCCCAATCTTGTCTGAATGGAAATGGGCTGCCTCCGCCTTGCTTTCCTCCAGGATGTACTCAAGCCGCGGGCTGGTTTCCGGATGATGCGCCAAAGCTGCTTCTCCCACCGGACATACCAGCTCATCCACCACTTTGCGGATGCTTTCCTCCTCTACCCCGTTCATGCCGAGTACCTGCCCTGCAACTCCGGTATATTCCTCCCGAAGTCCAAGGAGGAGATGCTCTGTTCCCACGTAAGGATGGTTAAGCCTCCTCGCCGTGTCCCTCGCTATCTTCAACACCTTATTCGCCTGTTCCGTATAATTCATGAATGTCCTTTCCTTTCTTCTTGATTTTACAGTCCGCCATATTCCTCGTATATCTCGTCTACCAGTGCATGGACCTCCTCTTTGGAAATGTTCTTGCACCTTCCCCTCGCCAGCAGTACGCGGAGTTGAGACTTCATCTCTAAGAGCGCCCTGGCTTTGTCCATGTCAATCGCTATAACTGCGCCTTTTCTCCGGTCAAGCTGAATAAAGCCCTCCTGCTTTAAGATGGCATAGGCTTTATTTACAGTGTGCATGTTGATTCCGACTGTATTTGCAAGCTGCCGGACTGACGGCAGGGAGTCCCCCTCCTGAATCAGATTCATGGCTATTCCCATGATAATCTGGTTCTGAAGCTGGACGTAGAGCGCTTCATCGCTGTTAAAATCAATCTCTATCAGCATTGGTATCACCTTTTCTTCTATGTCTGATTTATGTCTGCTTCTTTTGTTCTAGGCATACTATAACATAAATGGAGAGAGCTTACAAGATAAATTGTAAGCTCTCCTAATCATCTGTGTCTACCCCTCTTGTAACTATCCCTTCCCCGTATTTCATCCTCACTTTCTCCAATGCCTGTTGAATCTTTTCCCTTTTCTCCCTCTTAGGGTCATACCGAAACTGTGGGTCAAAAATCGTCATCTGTTCCGGCTCATCTTCCTCCGCCAATTTAGAGCTGCGTATCCCTAACAGCCGGATTGGATTCTTGTCCCAAAGTTCCCGGAATAACTGGACTGCTTCCTCATAAATCTCCTCGTCCCGGTTCGTCCCTCTATCAAGCTGTTTCTGATGGGAAACACTCTCAAAATTATAGTATTTAATCTCTACGCTCAGCATCTTTGCCTTCTGTCCGGCATCACGGAGCCGCCTGCCTACGCTGGCGGCAAGCATTTTCAATACTTCCTTTGCCTCCTCCGCCGTAGCGGCATCCCGGGAAAGGGTGGTGGAATTGCCGATTCCTTTCGCTTCCGCAGGTTCCGGCTCTACCACCGCATTACCGATACCATTAGCGAACTCCCACAGCCGCCTTCCGTGGCTCTTTAGATGCAGTTCCAGAAGTTTTGGCTCCATACGGGCAAGTTCCCCGATTGTGAATATTCCCAGCTTCCGCAAGATCTCCACGCTGGAATTACCGGCCATATAAAGCTCTGCCACAGGTAACGGCCACATTTTCACCGGTATCTCCTCCGGGAACAAGGTATGTACTTTATTGGGCTTTTCAAAATCCGAGGCCATCTTTGCCAACAGTTTATTACTGGAAATGCCCACATTTACTGTGAACCCAAATCTTCGGTATACCTCGTTCTTGATTTCCATAGCGCCTTCTACCGGAGAATGATAGTCCTTCACATTTTCGGAAAAATCCATATAACACTCGTCCACACTTACCTGTTCTATGACCGGGGTATAGCTTTGCAGAAATTCCATCAGCCTGTCGCTGTACCTCCTGTACAGCTTGTGGTCAGGCGGCGCAGTCACAAGACTAGGGCATTTGCGGAACGCATTGGCCACCGGCTCGCCTGTGTGGATGCCGTATTTCTTTGCCGGAATGGACTTCGCCAGCACAACGCCATGCCTTGTCTTCTGGTCGCCGCCGATAATTGCGGGAATCTGGCGCAGATCGCGCTTCTTACCATTCTTTAATTCCTCTACTGCCGTCCAACTAAGATATGCAGAATTCACATCTATGTGGAATATTACGGACATGCAGACCACCTCCAATATGTCTATCTTTTTTCTCCCTATGCGAATCGATATTTTCCTTTTCCTTGACCTGTCACTGTAACTATAATCTCCATATCATCCCGCATTTTCATCAGTATTGCTCTGGCTGTTGAATCCGAACATCCCAGTATTTCCTTAATTTCGGCAGACCCAAACACCTGCTCCTTTTCTAAGGCATCGTATATCTTTAAAATGTTATTTCGCGTCGGTTCGCTATATCTCTGATTTTCAACCGCCGATTTTATAATCTCAATCGCCGATTTTCCTATTCCAATCGCCGACTTTTCTATCTCCACCGCTGATTTTTCTGCCTCAATCGCCGATTTTTCTAAAAATGCAGGATGAATTGGTATCCTGATACGCATTGCTCTTCTTTCTTCATCCGTAAAAAATTCTGCTCTTGGCGAACCGTTCCTTTTCAGCTCCTCTTGAATTGTCGGTATCCCGGTAGAATGACCTTCCGATAACTCTAATTCCTTTAAAAATTCTCCCAGTCTTCGATTCCGATAATATCTTGACACCAATACGGTCTGATTCTATTTTTTCCCTTTTGAGCAAATCTTCAATACTTATTTCAAGTTCCATGATAGTCTCCCATTCCATCTTGCTTTATACGATTTAATGCCTATATTTTAACATTTTTATGGAAAAAATAAACATATCACGGCAAAAATTTTCGGGCATATCCGAAAATGGTTTTCTGGTCTACAAAAAACCACTTTTCAAATATGCCCGAACATTAGATTGACACATTTATCATATACCGTTCAGCATCAGCAACCTGCTACACTTTTCACATCCACGTACTCATACCCTTCAAAACTATCCGCCACAT
This sequence comes from uncultured Lachnospiraceae bacterium, assembly GCA_949957035.1. The sequence continues at coordinate 6,838 of CATLIP010000066.1, read as the reverse complement.
TCTTGCAGGTCAGCTTTCCGTCGTATGTGTTAATCGCAGAATAAATCACCTCGTTCTCCTTACAAGCCTGTTCAAGTCCCTTGCCGGCGATTTGCAGCCCGTAACTCAAAGTAGCATTGGTTAACGCAATCGTAGACGTCCGCGGAACTGCGCCCGGCATATTGCCGACACAATAATGGACAATGCCGTCTACAATATAAATCGGGTCGTCATGGTAAGTCATCCGCGTCGTCTCGCCGCACCCACCCTGGTCAACGGCAACATCCACAAACACCGCGCCCGGCTTCATCTCTTTTAAATATTTTTTCTTGAATAGCTTAGGCGCAGCCTTCCCCGGAATCAGGACAGACCCGATTACAAGGTCAGCCTCTTTCACGGACTTCTCAATGTTGGCGTCGTTGGATGCAAGAGTCTGAATCCTTGCCCCGAAAATATCGTCCAGATATGCAAGCCTCTGGAGATTCACGTCTAGAATCGTTACATTCGCCCCCATGCCCACTGCAATCTTACAGGCATTGGTTCCCACAGAACCTCCCCCAAGGATGACCACATTCGCCTTAGGCGTTCCCGGTACACCCGCAAGGAGTACCCCTTCCCCGCCGTAGATTTTCTCAAGGTACTTCGCGCCTTCCTGTACGCTGAGACGTCCGGCAATCTGGCTCATAGGCGCAAGAAGGGGGAGGCTGCCGTTTCTATCCATCAAAGTCTCATAAGCAACCCCCTTCACCTTAGAGGCAAGGAGGGCGTCTGTCTGCGGACGGTCTGCAGCAAGGTGCAGATAGGTATATAAAATCAGCCCCTCATGGAACAACGGATACTCGTCCGGAAGCGGCTCCTTGACCTTGACCATCATCTCTACCGTATCCCATACTTCTTTCGCCGTATCAAGCATTGTCGCGCCCGCCGCCTCATACTCTGCGTCCGTAAATCCGGAACCGGCTCCGGCTCCCTTCTCAATATAAACTTCGTGCCCTGCATTCACATAACTCTTCACATTGTCGGGTATCATCCCTACCCGAAACTCATTGTTCTTAATTTCCCTGACGCTTCCAACCTTCATCTTCCTTAACCTCCATACCATAATAAATGTACCTGCTGAACCTGCATTTTTTGTATTTACAAGGACATTTTATTTTGTGAATAATATTTTTCATTAAATATATATAATGAATAATATTATTCATTTATCTTTTTAATAATACTAACATAAGTCTATACATTATTCAATAAAAGTTATTTTTTTCACATACTTATTTAATTATGCTTTCATAACCGAAATTGTATTCACAATTTCTCTTGCATATTTTCTTCATTCATGCTTAAATCATTATAGAAAAAAACTTCGGAGGTAACTCTATGAGCGAACTGAGTGAATTGATACATAATGCCAATCTGACAAAAACCCAGAAAATGATAGCCAAATATATCCTGGACCATTCCGCCGACGCCTGTTTTATGACGTCTACTGAGATTGCCTTAAAGCTGAACGTCAGTGAATCCTCGGTCATCCGCTTCAGCAGGTCTTTAGGCTTCAGCGGTTTTATGGATTTTCAGAAGCTGCTGCGCAAAGAATATCAGGACAAGGTTCTAAGCATTTCCAACACGATTACTGTGCCTGCCCAGCGCATCGCCAAGCGTGCAAAGCTGGAACATAATTCTGACTACATTAACCGGCATTTTAAGAACGCCATTCAAAATCTTGAAACCTTATTTACCACCAATACATTAGACGCATTTGAGGAGGCTGCCGACGTCATCGTTGCCGGAAAACATAAGTATATCGCTGCTTCCCGGGGCAACGCCTGTCTTGGAGACTATTTTCTTCTGTACCTGAAACATATCCTGCCACATGTGACCTCAACTAACACATCTGCCCTAAGCCCGATTGACCACATGTGCAACATTACGAAGGAAGACTGCCTGATTGTTTTCAGTTTTCCGCGCTACTCTTCCTTAGACCGGGTGACGACGGAGATGGCGAAGGAAGCGGGGGCAAGCATTGTGCTAATTACAGATAAGCCAAGCGCCCTGCTTGCACAGTATGCGACGGTACTGATTACGGTTCCGGTTGACAGCAATGCATTTTTTAATTCTTTAATCGGTCCCCAGTTTGTTGCCGAGATATTGCTGGATACCATCAGCCATAAAGTAAATGGGATTGAGAAGCGGTTGAAGAAGATAGATAAATATCTGGATAAATTAGGGATATACTAGCCATTTTTTCTATTAGATTTTCATAAGAAAACAGCAGGAGACTTTTGTATTCTCCTGCTGTTCCATCATGCCTCGTCAATCGCCTTTCCGATATCATGACGCATATACTTGTTGTCAAATTTTATCCACTCCGTCGCCGCATATGCATTGGCTCTGGCTTCTTTCAGGTCTTTCCCTTTCGCCGTCACCCCGAGCACGCGCCCGCCGTTCGTCACAATCTGCTCTCCCTCGAACTTCGTACCCGCATGGAAACAATAATATCCTTCATGCTCCTTAAACTCGTTAAGTCCTGTAATCGGAAGTCCCTTGTCATAAGCCAACGGATACCCGTCGCTTGCAAGAACTACACATACTGCGGCATTATCCTCGAACTCAAGGTCAATCTGGTCAAGAGTCCCGTCAATACACGCCTCCATCACTTCGATGATATCATTCTTCATCCTCGGCAGGACAACCTGAGCCTCCGGGTCTCCGAACCTTGCATTATACTCCAGCACCTTAGGTCCTTCCTCCGTCAGCATCAAGCCGAAGAATATGACACCCTTAAAGGGTCTTCCCTCTGCCTTCATCGCATCTACGGTCGCCTGATAAATATATTTGTTACAGAAATCTTCCACTTCTTTCGTGTAGAACGGGCTTGGAGAAAACGTCCCCATTCCCCCGGTGTTAAGGCCTTTATCTCCGTCTTTCGCACGCTTATGGTCCTGTGCGGAGGTCATAGTCTTGATGGTATTCCCATCCACGAAGGACAATACAGACACCTCCCGCCCCGTCATGAACTCTTCGATTACCATCTCGTTTCCCGCATCTCCGAACTTCTTGTCCAGCATGATGGTCCGAACGCCCTCCTTCGCTTCTTCAAGCGTATTACAAATCAGGACACCCTTACCAAGGGCCAGCCCATCGGCCTTCAGAACGATAGGGAATTTTGCCGTCTCAAGATATGCAAGCGCCTTATCTGCATCGGTAAAATTCTCATATGCTGCCGTTGGAATCCCATATTTTTTCATCAAGTCTTTGGAAAATGCTTTCGAGCCCTCCAGAATCGCCGCATTCTTCCTTGGTCCAAATGTACGGATACCTGCCGCTTCTAACTCGTCCACCAGCCCGCCTACCAGAGGGTCGTCCATGCCTACGATTACAAGCTCTACTTCCTTTTCCTTTGCAAACGCTGCGATTTTATCAAATTCCATGGCGCCGATAGGAGCACATTCGGCATACTCCGCAATCCCGGCATTCCCAGGCGTACAGTAAATCTTATCTGCCTTCTCGCTCTTCGCCACACAGCAGGCAATCGCATGTTCCCTGCCGCCGCTGCCGACAATCAACACTTTCATCTTCTGATTTCCTCCCTTTCTTCCGTCACATTCATCTGCTTTGATTGAATGCGCATTTCACCTAATCTACCTCTTACTTAATGGGGCTATGAAAGAACAACTGCCATCCCATCCCGGACTGTCACTTTGCCATTGGCAATCAAGTCAATTGCCTGAGGCAGAATCTTCCACTCCGCCTGTTCCATCACACGCTTCTGTAAAACCTCCGGCGTATCCCCTTGCTCTACCTCCACGGCTTTCTGAAGAATAATCGGCCCTGTATCTGTCCCTTCGTCTACAAAATGCACAGTGGCGCCCACTACCTTGACCCCCCGCGCAAGAGCCGCCTCGTGTACCTTCAGCCCATAGAACCCTGTTCCGCAGAAAGCCGGAATCAGAGAAGGGTGAATATTGATAATACGGTTCCTGTATGTTTCAATCATAGCCGGAGGAATCACAACAAGAAAGCCGGCCAAGACAATCAAATCCGGATGAAACCCATCCACAGCTTCCATAAACTTCTTATTGAACTCATCCCTGGATGAAAAATCCTTAGGAGAGATACACAGGCTCGCAATCCCGTGTTTTTCTGCCCGCTCTAAAGCATAGGCATTCTTATTGTTGCTGATTACTCCAATAATCCGGGTATTCGTAACCAAACCGGCGTCTACAGCATCGATAATCGCCTGTAAGTTCGTTCCTCCTCCTGATACAAGCACTAATACTTCTAGCATAATATAACTCCCCTGTCTCCCGCCTCAACACGGCCTACAACGCAAGCCTGCTCGCCTGCCCCGTTAATTGCCTCCATGGTTTTATCCACATCGACCGCATCTACGGCAACCACCATACCAAGTCCCATGTTGAACGTGTTGTACATCATCTCCTCCGCAATATCTCCCTTCTTGGCCAGAAGCTTGAAAATTGCAGGCACTTCATAACTGTTCTTCTCAATGACTGCCTTTACGCCCTCCGGCAGCATCCTTGGAATATTTTCAAAGAAACCGCCTCCTGTAATATGACTGCATCCCTTGACCTTCACACCGCTGTCCTTGATGCTCTTTAAAGCTTTCACATAGATTCGTGTGGGCTCAAGGAGCGCCTCGCCTAAGGTTCTGCCCAATTCTTCATAATATGTATCCAGCGATTCCTTCGTCATTTCAAATACCTTACGGACAAGAGAGAAGCCGTTACTGTGGACGCCACTTGACGCCATACCTACCAACACATCTCCCGGTTTTATATTTTCACCGTTGATAATCTCCTTCTTGTCAGCCACTCCGACCGCAAAGCCGGCAAGGTCGTATTCTTCCTCCGGCATAAGCCCCGGATGCTCCGCAGTCTCGCCCCCCACCAGCGCGCAGCCAGACTGCTTGCAGCCTTCGGCCACACCGCTTACGATTGACGCAATCTTCTCGGGATAATTCTTTCCGCATGCAATATAATCTAAGAAGAACAAAGGCTCTCCCCCTGAACAGGCAATATCGTTTACACACATTGCCACTGCGTCAATCCCGATGGTATCATGCTTATCCATAATAAACGCAAGTTTCACCTTGGTCCCGCATCCATCCGTCCCCGACAGAAGTACCGGTTCGTCCATCTCCTTGATTCCGCTCAAATCAAATGCGCCAGCGAATCCGCCAAGACCGCCTAACACTTCCGGACGCATCGTTTCCTTTACATGCTTCTTCATTAATTCCACTGACTTGTAACCTGCTTCGATATCTACTCCGGCGTTCTTATAATCCATGCCCTTGCCTCCTTTTTATCCTAAATACGCTTCGTATCCAATCTCGTCTAACTTCGCCGCTTTTGCCTGGACCGTCTCTTTCATCTCTCTGGAGTAGTCCTTAAGCCGATTCAGCAATTCTTCATCAGACGTTGCAAGAATCTTCGCCGCCAAAATTGCCGCATTCATACCTCCGTCAATGGCGACCGTCGCCACCGGGATTCCCGGCGGCATCTGTACGATGGAAAACAGCGCGTCTTCACCTGCCAGATTCTTACCTGACATCGGCACGCCCACCACAGGCATCGGGAACAGCGCCGCACACATCCCCGGCAGATGCGCCGCCATACCCGCGCCTGCGATAATCACCTTCATCCCTTTTCCTTCCGCAGCCTTCGCCCACTCGAAAAATACGTCCGGCTCACGGTGGGCGGAGATGATAGTCATCTCATAATCAATCCCTAATTTTTCCAGCATTGCTGCAGCCTTGCTCATGACCTTTAAATCTGAGTCGCTGCCCATTACAATTCCTACTCTTGGCATACCCTTATCATCCTTTCTCTAATTAAAATCAGTATTCGTTACTGTCTATATTCTATTGAAACGGCTCGTTCAGAATCTCCGTACCTGCAAGCACGAATCTTCCGTCCTCAAGGAGAACAATCTCCTGCCCCTCCCTGGTGACTACGGCAATCCTTTTCAATTCCTCATAAGGAATCGTGATATCCGTATGGCACTGGTAATAGGCTTTCGACACATCCTCTTTGCGCAGGATGGAAACTGAATTGTCCTTCGCCACAATCTCCTTCCCGTCCGGGTTATACACCCTGACATCCTCGCTCCAGCTATAGCAGGTATCTCCCACCGCAAAATGAGGTCCCATCTTCTCGGCAATCAGAATCGTAAGCCTGTCCTCAATTCCGTATTTCTTTGCGGCCACATAAGCCGTCGTGTTGGTTCCAATTGCAAACTCACCCAGAGGCAGGGTCGGATGCTTATGAAGAATATTTTCGTATATATACTCCTTATTCTTGCCTTCATCGTCAAAATTGCCGCAGCGGTAATCCTTTATCATCCCGTCTGCAAATGTAATCTCAAGGTCCTGATATTGCAGTTCATGCAGATACACCTTACTGACATGCAAAACTCCGTTGGTTCCCTCAAGCACCGGAGAAGTGAATACCTCGCCCACAGGAATATTCACATCCGCCACACAATTCTCAAATGCGGTCTCTTTTTCCGGGTTCTTAAGCTCATGGATTCTGACCTTTAAGTCCGTCCGGTTGCCGTTCCCCCCAAGAATATGGACGTATTCTCCCTTGTCAAGCACATCAATCATCACCTGCTGCACCTTCCCGTAAGTCTTGGAATCCAGCGTATTGATACGGATAATCTCGTCGAAAATCTCCTCATACTGTTCTCCAATCTCAGGAACAGGATAGGAGATAATCGTAAAGCTGCGCTCATCTCCTGGGATATACCGGTTCGTAAGCTGGCTCTGGCGGCTTACGAATTGAAGCTGCAGTTCCTCCTGTTTCCCGGTGAGTTTCACCGTCTCGCTCTTTTGCTCCGGAAT
>CATLIP010000065.1 GCA_949957035.1 uncultured Lachnospiraceae bacterium | reverse complement strand
GCAAGGTTCAAACTTCCAATCAGCTTTTGTTATCGTAATTAACAAAAGCTGTCTAACCATAATAAATATACCTTAAAATGAGACGAATGAAAATGATTTTTTTTAATATCATAAATTCGTCTTGTTGTGATGCTTTTCTATTGCCATAATTGTATACATTGTGTCTCAGCATAAGGAGCATTCTTGAATCTATAGCATTTCATCTGGTCTTGGGAACAGATATCCCCCTTCTTTCTCTTAAGTTGACAGGCAATCTGCTTGTAAGCACTGGATTACACTACTATAAGATGCTAAGTAAATGACATTGGCTGTGAATAGTAACGTTACTGGTAGAAAAAAGAACCGGCAAATACCATGCACCCCTGGCATGCCGGCGATCTACCGCCGTTACTAAGCAACGACGGTAATGCATGGATGGCAGTATATACCAACCGCTTTTATCCCGAAGATGTGATTGGCCGCACAGTTATCATTCACGAGAAAGCCGATGATTTTCACAGTCAGCCATCAGGCGACGCAGGCGAAATGATTGCCTGCGGAGAAATCGTAGCCTGGAATCCGGAACTTACTTAAAATACCAAAAACTCCCCAAATGAAGAAGCGCCGACGAAAAAAAAGCATTTCCCGCCGGCGCCTCTTCCAATATCAAATTACCCTATTCACGATACCCATTCGGATTCTGAGACTGCCATCTCCAGGTATCTTCACACATCTCTTCCAATCCCCGTTCTGCCTTCCAGCCAAGCACCCTGGCCGCCTTAGCCGGGTCTGCATAACACATAGCGATATCGCCCTCTCTTCTCGGTTTAATCTCATAAGGAATCTCTTTCCCGCAAGCCTTCCCGAAGGCCTTCGCCATATCCAGAACAGAATATCCTGTTCCGGTCCCCAAGTTAATCACATCCAGACCCGGGTTGGTCATAATATAATCAATCGCCTTCACGTGTCCGACAGCCAAATCTACAACGTGGATATAATCACGTACGCCCGTACCGTCCGGAGTGTCATAGTCATTGCCAAATACGCCCAGCTTTTCCAATTTTCCCACAGCAACCTGAGAAATATATGGCATCAGATTATTCGGAATCCCCTTCGGGTCCTCGCCGATACGTCCGCTCTTATGAGCTCCAACCGGATTGAAGTAGCGGAGCAGGATAACGTTCCATTCCGGGTCAGATTTCTGCAGGTCAGTCATAATCTGCTCCATCATAGATTTTGTCCATCCGTAAGGGTTTGTACACTGTCCCTTAGGGCAGTCCTCAGTAATGGGCATAACCTCAGGGCTTCCATAAACAGTAGCGGAAGAGCTGAATACAATTCTCTTCACTCCGGCTTTGCGCATTACATCCATCAGCGTCAGCGTACCGGTAATATTATTGTGGTAATATTCCAGAGGCTTTTGGACGGATTCACCCACAGCTTTCAGGGCGGCACAGTGGATAACAGCATCAATAGATTCCTTCTCGAATAATGCACGAAGTCCGTCGGCGTCGCACACATCGCCTTCGTAGAATGTAATCTTCTTCCCGGTGAGTTCTTCCACTCTTTTCAGAGATTCCTCAGAAGAGTTGGAAAGATTATCATATACAGTTACCTGATACCCCTTGTTCAGTAACTCTAAAGCTGTGTGACTGCCGATGTAGCCGGCCCCTCCGGTAATTAAAATATTTGCCATAATTATAATTCCTCCTGTTCTGTTGCAAATGTTTTGGAACTTTATTTCTTAATTATTATCATATTGCATAAAAGGAGGAAAAGCAATAAGCATATGGGATAAAAGTATAAAAATATTGCGGAGTAAGTAAGAGACAGGACAATTCCCGCTCAGACAGTGAAAAGATTACTTATCCAAAAAAAGGATTGATTTTCAAGAAAGCGTTGGTTAAACTGAATATAGAACTGAGGAAGGAATGAAAACTACATGAACCTACACTTTCTTGGCGGCGCCATGGAGATTGGCGGCAGCTGTATCTATATCAGAATCGCAGGCAAGGGAATCCTGCTGGATTCCGGAATTCGGCAGTCTGCGTCAAAAGATCCGATTCCCGATTTTCGGACAATACAGGAGCAGGGCGGGGTGGATGCAATTATCATAAGCCATGCCCACATGGACCATATCGGAACGCTTCCGATAATCAGCAAGGCATATCCCGGTGCGCGTATCTATATGACAGCTATGACAGAGGATTTGACCAGGGTATTGCTTTATGACAGCCTTAAGATTATGAATTATCGAGAGGATGAGATTCCTCATTACTCAGAGCAGGATGTGCTTGCCATGTTAGGGCGGGTGCACCCTGTCGGTTATCAGACTCCTTTTCCTATATTTGACGGATTTACTTTGACCTTCTATCCGGCGGGGCATATCGCAGGGGCGGCATGCATATATCTGGTTACGGAGGATGGAAGCCTGTTCTATTCAGGGGATTTTTCGGCCTTTTCTCAGCGCACCATAGAAGGAATCCGAATCCCGAAGCTTCGCCCGGACGTCGCCATCGTGGAGACTACCTACGGGAATCGGCTTCATGCCAATCGACTGGTGGAGGAGAAGCGACTGGTGGAGTTAGTGAAAGAATGTATCGCGCAGAAGAAGAAAATATTGATTCCCACATTTGCCTTAGGACGGGCGCAGGAAGTTCTGCTGATTCTTCGTACAGCCTTTCTGAATCAAGAGATTCCGGCTGTGCCTGTGTTTGTGGACGGTATGGTTCGGGATATTAACCGGATGTACGTCAGGAATCCCATTTATCTGAAAAATGCATTGGGAAAACGTATCTTAAAGGGAAATGAACCATTTTATACAAAGGAGATTCAGCCGGTTGACCCGGCTAAGAAGCGGGATGAGTTGTTATCAGGCAGTGAACCTGTCATACTGATTTCCAGTTCAGGCATGTTGACGGGCGGTCCCAGCGCCCAGTATGCAAAATTACTGGCGCCTTCAGAGGATGCCTGCATTATTATCACAGGATATCAGGACGAAGAGTCGCCCGGACGGCAGTTATTGAATTTGTTGGAGAATCCAACAGGAGGGAGCCTGACAGTAGGAGGAAGTATCGTTCCCGTAAAATGCCGTATTGAACAGGTAGGATTGTCAGCTCATGGCGATAAATCCGAGATAATGGCTCTTCTGGAACGACTGTCCTCACGACGGATATTTCTGGTACATGGCAATAAAGACGCGATTGACCAGTTGGGAAATGAACTGGCATCTGAGGATTACCGGCGGCAGGTCTATTTGCCTGAATGTGGGCAGGAATATGAGATTGAACTTCGCAATAAGCGCAAACAATTAGGATTTCGCCTGGATGATACCATGCAGATGAAGCGGGAGTTTGGGGCGGAGGATGAGAAGCTGTTATGGGATTATTGGCAGGAGCATTACTTTGGAAAAGCCTTGTCAGTGTCCCAGATTGCCCAGATTTGGTATGGCAGTAAGAGGGATTATGGAGATGCAGTCATGGCAAAAATGCAGGATATTTTCCTTCATAGTCATTATTTTATACCTAATGCCCGCAGGCTGTTCTTATTTGAAGCCAACACACCGGAAGGGGTGGCGGAGGCTTTAGCGCCGAAAGAGCTGACCATGCAGGAATTGGAACAGAAAATTCTTGCAATATTTGAAGAATATGCCTATCGGAAGATTAGCTATCATATTGAGAGGAAAGAGGTATCGCTGCAATTTGACTATCCGGACAGCCAGAATATGGAGGATTTTCAGAAAAAAGCAGAGCTTTTCAATCAGGAAACCGATTGGAGGGTGGGAATGAATCCCGCCATGAACCACAATGCGGCGGGATTATTATTATCTCTGCTTTTCGGGGAGCGGCTTTTGAAGACGTCTTATTTCCAAGACAAGAAATGCTATTCCGTCACACTTTCCGGAAAGGGCGGCAAGGATTCTGACATAGAGGCCATGAGGCGTTTTCGGTTGGAGACGGGATGGAATCTGCTGGTGAACGGCAGGTCGGAGACGGGATGGAATCCCCATGGGAATCCATTAGACAATCTGTCAGCGAATGGTCAGACAGAGTTGAGCGGGGGCCTTGATTTGTTTGTGCCAGAGGATGCCGCTTTAGAGGCGGCCGAGCAGAATCAGGCATTTTTGGAGATTGACCGGGCGTTTGCTAAGCTTCCTCACAGACCGGATAAGAGAAGTCTGAAACAGGATTCCCAGGGGAAATATCTGGAGGTCAGTTTTATTTCCCCTATGATTGGAAGACAATATGGCGAGATACTTAAGGCTTTGGCCGACCAGACAGGATGGCGGATACGTATTGCGGATAAGGTGAACCAGAATACGCTGTTTAAGACGGTACAGGTGTTGTGCATGAAGTATGGGATTACACCTTTGAAGAATCCGTCTTATCTGTCCAGCCAGAAGGCGGTGCAGGTAAAGATACGGGGGCAGTTAGAGCAGGAGAAGCAGGATTTGCTTACTGAGGAGTTTAAGAAACAGACAGGGTGTAATTGCGAGATTATTGCCGTTTAGAGAGCGGCTTTGGAATGTATTTGCCATGAAGCAGGCAATACGAATAGAAATGGGGAGGAAGACAGGATGAAATTATACGGGATTATATTTAGCCCTACCGGTGGAACAAAGAAAGTAGCTGATATTATTATGGATAGATTCCGTTCGGAACACTTTATGATAGACCTGACAGACAGGTTTACGGATTTTTCTGCATATTCTTTCGACAAAGAAGACGTCTGTATTGTGGCAGTTCCTTCTTATGGGGGAAGGATTCCCGCGATTGCAGGCGAAAGGTTAAAGATGATGAAGGGGAATCAGGCAAAGACAGTTCTGGTTACGGTGTATGGCAACCGCGCCTATGATGACACAATGCTGGAGCTTTGCGATACTCTGACAGAAGCCGGCTTCTGCCCTGTAGCGGCCATAGCGGCTGTAGCGGAGCACTCCATTATGCGTCAGTTCGCGGCAGGACGTCCGGACGAGAAGGATAGAAGAGAGTTAGTAGATTTTACGGACAAGATTAAGCGGGGAATCAGGAATGGAAGCCTTACGGATACTCCTTTGGTTCCGGGAAACAGGCCCTACCGCTCTTTTGACGGTGTACCCATGAAACCAAGGTCAGGCAAATCCTGTACGAAATGCGGAGTCTGTGCCGAAAAGTGTCCGACAGGGGCGATTCCGATGGATTTGCCCATGAGCACGAATCACGATAAATGCATTACATGTATGCGCTGTATTGAAGTTTGTCCCCAGAAGAACCGCAGTATCAGCAGGCTATTGGCGGCAGCAGGGGCGCAGAAGCTAAAGAAGGCGTGTAAAGAGAGGAAAGGGAACGAATTATTTATATAGAGCGGGAAAGATTCAATTTGGGGATGGAATTTTTATGAAGAATCGTTTGGAAGAGCTGCGCAGACAGCGGGGAATCCGGCAGGAGGAGCTGGCATTGGCGCTTCGGGTGTCGCGACAGACCATCGGCTCCCTTGAGAATGGCCGATATAACCCGTCAATTGGGCTGGCGTTTAAGATTGCCCGGTATTTTGGGATGAGTATTGAGGAGATTTTTATCTATGAGGAAGAATAGAAAAATGATGAGAGCAATGTAACGATTTATATGAATTAATTTGTAATTAGGTCTTGACTTTGACGTAACGGAAAGCTTTATCCTTGAACTACGGAAGGAGGGAGCCTTAGTGGAATATGGTATCAGAGAATTATCCGAGATGGCAGGAGTGAGCGCGCGTACGCTCCGCTATTACGATGAAATCGGGCTGTTGAAACCACTCTATGTAAGTGAGGCCGGGTATCGTTTTTATGGGGAAACAGAGGCAGCCCTGCTGCAGCAGATTCTTTTCTACCGCGAAAGAGGATTCGGCTTGAAGCAGATTCGGCAGATTTTGTACCGGGAAGATTTTGATATCAGAAGTGCGCTTGAGGAACACCTTTCGGAGCTGGTCCGGCAGAAAGAGTATGTGGAAGCTCTGATACGGACAGTGAAACAGACAATACGGCAGGTGAAAGGAGAAGTAAAAATGAGTGATACGGAGAGGTTTGAGGCATTTAAAGAGCGGATGATCCATGAGAATGAGGAAAAATATGGCAGGGAAATCCGTGAGAAATATGGTGATGATGAGGTGGAGGCGGCCAATAAGAAGCTGCTTGATATGTCTGAGGCTGAATATGAGAGATTCAAGGGCCTTGGGGAGGAGATTCAGAGTCTTTTGGAAGAGGGTGTTGCCGCAGGGGTGAAGCCGGACAGCCAAGAGGCAAAAAGGATTGCAAGCCTCCACAAGGAATGGCTTAGTATGACGTGGAAAAAGTATACAAAGGAGGCGCATAAGGGGGTAGCCGGCATGTATGTCTGTGACGAGCGGTTTAGGATGCATTATGATGCAAAAGTTCCGGGATGCGCTAAGCTGCTTGAACAGGCGGTGGGCTTTTGGGCGGATCGTTTTTAGTCTTGACAAGATTTCAAAAAAAGCATATGATGCAGCTATAAAACTTCTAAGATGAATGTGTAAAGAATAAGGAGGCCGGAGCATATGGAATACGAAGGACAAATCTGCCGTGCGCCAATGGAGCGCTCATCATTCATGCTGCCAATCATGGTAGGCTGTTCCTACAACCGATGTAAATTCTGCAATCTGTTCCGACACTTGAACTACAGGGAGCTGCCTCTTGAACAGATTGAGCAAGAGCTTAAAAGGGTCAAAGGAGTCGGAGGGAATCCCAAGCGGATTTTTCTTGGGGATGGAAACGCATTTGCCCAGAAAAGCCAACGGCTGATACAGATTCTTGAGATGATTCGACAGTATTTTCCTGAGTGTGAAGAAATCAACATGGATGCAACTGTGACAAGCATCTTGAAACGTTCGGACGAGGAGCTTCGCAGCTTTAGCCGGCTGGGAGTGAGGCATCTGTATCTGGGTATCGAGAGCGGGCTTAACGATGTGCTTGCATTTATGGAGAAAGACCATAATCAGGAACAGGCATATGAGGCGGTTGGGCGGCTTTGGCAGGCAGGCTTGATATTTGACGCCCATATCATGACGGGCGTTGCGGGGAAAGGGCGAGGGACGGAGAATGCAAAGGCGCTGGCGGCGTTTTTGAACCAGACCAAGCCGGCCCATGTGGTGAACTTTTCCATGTTCCTGCATAAAGAGGTTCCATTGTACCGAAACATTCAGGAGGGCAGTTTTATCCCGGCGTCAGAAAGGGAGAATCTTGAGGAAGAGCGATGCCTGCTTGAAGGGGTGGAGGCGGATATTCTGTACGACGGATTCCATGATTTTATCAGGTTCCGGGTGCGGGGGAGATTGCCTCGGGATAAGGAGAAGATGCTTGCTCGGTTGGACGAGGAGATTTGCCGCATGGAGGAGACAGATTTATATTCTTATGTGCAAGGCGAATGTCCTGCTTTGGAAAAATGTGAAGGCGGGGACGTCTGGAAGTGTGATTAGTGAATTTTCGGCATGGTCAGGAACCATGCCTTTTGTCATGTAAGGGAATTTTTTATACAAGAAGGTAAAAATCCAAGTAGACATTCCATGTCCGGCAGGAAAAATACGGCGTTTCTCGCTTTGTGTCGTGTTTATTTTTCTCGGATTAGTTTATTCTGAACATACACCAGAAAGGAGGAGACAGGATGGACTTAAAAAAAATGGGTCAGTTTCTAAAGCTCTTGCGGAAAGAGAAAGGAATCACACAGGAACAGTTCGCAGAAATTATTGGTGTTTCAGGGCGGACCGTTTCTAGGTGGGAGACAGGGGCTAATATGCCGGATTTGGATATCTTGATTCAGATTGCGGACTATTATGAGGTGGAAATCAGAGAGATATTAGATGGAGAAAGGAAGGGCGAGAAGATGAACAAAGAGATGGAGGATACCGTATTGAAGGTAGCGGATTATAGCAATCATGAGAAACAGAAGGTAGCGAGGCGGATGTGCGTTTTGTTTGTATGCGGAGTCATTGCGTTTACGGTATATCTGGTTATGGAATATTTGGGGGTTGCGGACAACAAGGGGATTCAGGAGGATATCGCAAGCTGTGCGCTGGGATTTGCCTATGGGGTGATGGTGGCCGGTGTAATCTATGCCAGCGGGTATCTTGCGAAGATTAAGGCATTTAAGATGCGGCTTCTTAAAAGAGGGATGAAAAGCTAGAGTTTCTGTGTTATACTTGACTAAAATCAACAATGCATTTTTGTGATTGTTTTGACAGAAGGGGGAGTAAAGGGAGCTTATGAATATTGAATTAAAAAAATGGTCCATGGATGATAAGGCAAGTTTGGCAAAGATATGCAACCAAGTAGAGAGAAATTACCTCTCCAACAGAGTACCATTTCCCTACACAGAAGCAGATGCCGAATGGTGGCTTGGTGTGGCTTGTAAGCAGGAAGGAAAAGAAGGTGTTTTTCGTTCAGTCTCAGTAGACGGGGAGATTGTGGGTAATATCTCTGTGGAGAAAAAAGCCGATGTCTATGGACAGGATGGAGAACTTGGATATTTCTTAGTGACAAAGAAGTGGTCGAAAGGAATCATGACGGAGGCTGTGCGTCAGATTTGTGAGACGGCTTTTAGGGATTTAGATATCATCCGTATTACCGGTCTTGTCTATGAGCCGAACATTGCCTCACGCAGAGTTTTGGAAAAGAATGGTTTTACTCTGGAAGGAATTATGAAGAATGCAGTCGTCAAAGGTGAGGCTGTGTATCATCTCTGTATTTATGGAAAGTTAAAATCAGAAGTTGTCTAGCACTGGCACGTACCAGACAACTCATTAGTTCGATTTCTGGATGGAGCACTGGAATCAGCGAACAAAAAACCTGCGTATCAAACAACTGACGATACCTGCGATGCATAGGGGCAAAAGCTGAGTGTGTATGGAGCCATAGACATTCAACGCGCCCCGCACGCCCTGAAGAAAGGCCGGTAAAGAGGGTATCAATTCATTAAGCAGGTATGACAGGAAAGAACCTGCATAGATAAAAATGAAGGAAAACAACCCTCTTCCGGTATCCAGACGGCGGTCCCTGTGGTCGCTTTTTTTGCTTCCGGTCAGTACGAGAAGAAATGTGAAAAATTCAAACAAAAGCAGGAACAGGGCGATACCGGCGTATGCAGCAAGAATATAATTTTTTTCAATAAATGCGCGGAATACGTCGCCGTAAGCGCTGTGATTCTTCCAGAAATTTTCTGCCAGCAGGTAGAAGATGACAGCAGTCAGGATTAACGTGGCTGTGCGCAGTAAAATATTTACAAGATTATAGACTATTTTCCCTCCGGTCTTAACAGTCTTGGCAGCAGGAGAGACCAGATTTGGCGCTTTGCGCCGCTTTCGTCGGGTATTCTTACCCGTACTTTTTGTATTCTCGTCAAGCTCTGACAAGGTAGAAAGAATGTCTTCGTAGTCGTCCTCCTCTGCGTCGTCTGCTGCATCCCGCAGAATTTCAGAATAATCTTCTTGGTAAATCACTTCAAAATCATCATCAAAGATGTCTTTGGTTCTATTTATACTCATTTGAAAGCCCTCCTTTTAAACGTTCTTTATTTTAGTATGTTTTAGCCCAATACTCAAGAGATATCACAGAATGTTCACGAAGATATAAGGTTTTCTTTAGATTATAAAAGAACTATAAAATAACTTTTAAGATTCCTGTCCTTGTAGTATAATATTTCAGGCAAGATTATTGTGACTGTAGGATTAAGGAACTGTGCAGCTTTAAGGGCAGATTTCGGCAGAGTTCCTAAGTAGTGAAGAAAAGGAGCGTGCAGATATGCTTGAAGTAAAGAATCTGACATTCAAGGTGAATGAAAATGGAATAGAGAGAAGTATTGTTAAGAATATAAGTTTTCATGTGGGCGCCGGTGAGATGCTTGTGATTACGGGGCCGAATGGCGGCGGAAAGTCTACGCTTGCGAAGGTGTTGATGGGAATCGAAGAGGCGGATGAGGGACGGATTATACTGGACGGGGAGGATATAACAGCTTGTGATATCAACCATCGTGCAAATGCCGGGATGGGTTTTGCATTCCAGCAGCCGCCCAGATTTAAGGGGATGACGGTGATTCGGCTGTTATCTCTGGCAGCAGGCCGCGAGCTTAAGGAGCCGGAATGCTGCGGGTTACTGAGCAGAGTGGGATTGTGTGCCCAGGAATATGTGAGAAGAGAAGTAGATGGGACGCTTTCCGGAGGGGAAATGAAGCGGCTTGAGATTGCGACTGTATTGGCAAAGCCACATAAGCTGTGCATATTCGACGAACCGGAGGCTGGGATTGATTTGTGGAGTTTTTCTATGTTGATTCAGGAATTTGAGAAGATTCACAGTAAAAAGGCGGAGAGTTTGATACTGATTTCTCATCAGGAGAGGATTATTCAGATGGCAGACAGAATCATGGTGATTGAGAACGGAGCAATCGGGGTGGTTGGTTTAAGAGATGAGATTCTTCCCAAATTGTTGGATAAGGGTGACACCTGTACCTGTATGAATCGGAAATAGGAAGGGAGTTGGAGATAATGAGTGAATTGTTGGATAAGATTACGGAAAAGATCCTGCGTCAGATTGACGGCGCAGGATTTCAGCAGAAGGGAGCATTCAATCTACGGCATAATGGGATTGCCCTCTGCCATGGCGACAGCGAGCATATCAAGATTAAGAAGAAAGAAGACAGACAGGGCATTGACATTTTCATAGATGGGGAGACAAGAGGTGAGCAGGTGCATATTCCCGTAGTGGTAGATGCCTCCGGAATGAAGGATGTGGTATATAATGATTTTTAGATCGCTGACGGCTCTCATTGCAGCCGCTGTTATGGATTCCACAACCAGCAATAATTGTCACCTCCGCGCCGTCAGCGATATAAAAATC
>CATLIP010000064.1 GCA_949957035.1 uncultured Lachnospiraceae bacterium | reverse complement strand
ACCGCAACGAGTACAGGTACCTCATGTGGAGGTGAGGATTACTGCGTCAACACCGTCGTTCTTAAGCTTCTGAGAGAACTCAGCAGCGAAAGCCTTGGATGATGCAACGGCTGTACCATTACCTGTCGTTGTATAGAACAGGTGATGCAGCTCCCCAATCTTTCCTTCCTTCTCCATGTCACGAAGTACGTCAACCGGTAATACGCGGTCAGAGTCTTCATTCGCATAAACCGGATCATATCCGCCGTGTGCGGTCTCATAAGTCTCTTCTGTCAGGTCCATAACACCTGCGATATCATATTCTCCGTAGTGGGAAGCGCTGGAGCTCTCAATGTGGTCCGGATTTCCCTTCGGAACGATACCGCCGGAAGTAACAAGCGCGATCTTCGCATGCGCAAGATCCTTAACTGCTGGATTCGGATCTACTCTGTCGAAATCAGGCATCGGGAACTCTGTCTCGAACGGCTTGTCAGCAAGCTTCTTGATCAGCATCTTAACTGCACGAAGTGAGCCTCTCTCCTTCTCGAAGAAGTTCACACGAACACCGTTCGGGATATATCCCTCTTCTGAAGAAGCGCCAATCGCCTCGCCTCTACCAACCTTAACAGCTAACGGAGCCAGCTTCTTAACAGCGTCTCTCATACCTGCCGCACTGTTCTTCGTAGATACGATATAAACCTGAGTCTTGAACATATCAGCTCCCGGGTTCTCAACATACATACCCGTAACAGCCGGGATTCCAAGCTCTTCCTGAACTGCCGCCGCGATTGTACCGCAGGCAACACCGTAACGTCCGGCATTGAATGCAGGACCTGCCACGAATACATCCGGAGCCTGCTCCTTCACCATAGCAAGGATATCTGCCTTAGCCTTCTCAAGATTCTCATTGAAATAAGAGTCGCCACATACAATTGTAGCAACAATCTCAGCGTCCTCACCGAACTGCTGTGTCAATGCCTGACCTGGTCCGACAATCTCTCCAACACGAAGCTCTGCCGGATAATCTGCTTTCTCTTCTCCACCAATCTGTGCAAAGAACTGATTGATGTAATGAACTACTTTTAATTTAGCCATCTTCTTATCCTCCCTTCTTATCTTGCACTCAGCTTATTGAAACCAGTCTCATTGGTTGCACCTGTAAGTACCTGAAGCTCCACTTCAAGAGATCCGTCCTCACGAAGCGTCTCCTCACTTGCACCTGCAATCTTTGTTACATAATCCAGAGTTCCAATTACCTTGTCAAGTTTTGGCAGGATAATTACCTGGTTCGCATTACCGCCTGTTACTACTGCGTCTGCCGCCGGATCGGAGTCAGCCAAGGACTGAGACTTTCCGTCGCGTCCTGCGTACTCGTCTGTAATGATAACAGTCTTAACGCCTTCCGCCTCGATCTTCTTGCAGTTCATGATCAGGTCAGTATCCGGATTACCGAATCCTTCCTGAGAAACGATAACGCCGTCAAGGTCTAACATCTTACATAACTTCGCCGTCCAGTCAGAAGAACGCTGCTTGTCAGCCAGATATACGTTCTCATTGGTAATAATGTGGCAAACGAAGTTAAAGGTCTTTCCGTGCTGCTCGAACATATCGTGAACAACCGGATTGTTCAAATGAACATAAGTTGGGTTCTTATCACATGCGGATACACAGTTACCGGATACGATAGCGCCGTCCATAACCTCTGTCGGGCTCATGATCGTCGGAACAATCTTCTTCGCATCTACGCCGTATACATAAGTATCATGCAGCAAGCCCTGGCTCTGAAGCATCTGTACATATGCAACTCTTGGAAGGTTCGGATACTTCTCCATACCCTCTTTAATCGTACATGTCTCGTATACCTTCGTCTCATCCGGAGTAAGCTCGCGCGCCAGTTCCCCAAGATACACAGCAACTCTAAAGCCTGCGAAACGTACAGCCTTCTCATAATCATGCTGCTTAATGCCATCTACCGGCTCACATACCATAACCAGATTCAGTGTCTTGGAAAACGGTGTGTAGTCAGCTCCCGGACCAGTCATGTCGATGATGCCTTCCTGGAAACCTACGATCTTACCTGCCGTAACTACAGCCATACCCTTCAGCGCATAGGTCTTGCCTTCGCCTACGGTATCAACCTTAGCGATTACGCCCGGGAAGATTCCGCCTCTTCCTTCCACCTTAACTCTTGGCTCGATGACGTCCTTAACCGGTGTGATTCTCACAGACTCACCTGGCTTTGCGATATCAAAAGATACGCTCTTAATCTTCTCGTCCTCGAGAGCAACCGCTCTTACGGCCTCTTCGGATACATAAAGGATACCGTCTTCAATCTTAGACTCAGCCGCAAACTGAATATCCTTAATGTAAATGTGTCCCATTTCTAATCTCACTTTTGGTTCCCTCCTTAGAATATTGATATTATTGTTCAAAGCTTATGCGCTTCTACAACCTTTGTCAAAGACTACCAGACATCCGCAGATGCCATTCCACTCTCCAGCAGCGACCAGTCAACCAACTGAAAATCGTCATATACCGATTCTTCATACAAGTCAGACTTGAAAATGAACTTCCGGCACGCTTGTATGGCGTTCTCAATCAACTTAACCGACCCTTCGTCAACCTCCCCCTTTCCCTCTGATATCATAATGGATTTATATGGTGTCTCATTGGGCTTCACGCTTCCGGATAACGGATGCGATAACAATGTGTGCCCCTCGTGAATCCTGTCTCTTACGTCCCTAAGAATCTCTTCATAGGAAATATCCCGGTAAATAATATGGTGCGTCTCCTTAAGCTTGTCCAAAACTAAGGGATTATTGGTAATTACCATGTAATCTCTGCTTCCCATCTGCCTTTCTTCTCCTTGTGTAAAAAAAGGGCGATTTGAACACAATCGTGTGCAATCGCCCTTTCTGTCTTTTGCCCTGATAACATATCAATCATCTTTAGAAATTTATCATACAGCACAAGATTCAGAATGTGGTACATTCCCTAGTCCTTTTGCCTGAAAGTTTCGCCTGTTACAGATACATGGTTCTGTCTCAGGTTTGCCTCTTCGGCGGCCGTTGTTTCGACTCTCTCTTAGAAAATATCAACCCACTCTTATATTCTCTTCTACGCTTTTTTAATATTACTTATAGACAATTTATATATCGCTCATTGCCTATACCTATAATACTCCATTGTTAAAAGATTTGCAAGCTTTAAATTGAAAATATCCAAATTTGTACATAATACACAATATTTTTCTTCTTTCATTGTATAATTCTCACATCATGTAAAATACTTCTGAATCCCTAATCTCTGCTACACAATCGCCTCAATCAACCGCTTCTTACCCAGAACCACTTCATGGACTCCAATTTGTTTCTTTTTATTAAAATTAAAGCTTAACATATACCCTTCCTGTAAATGATAGTCATCCAAATATCCTAGTAATTGCTTCTCCCCCCGCAGGTTATATTCATTTCCATGATAAATTTTCATTTCAATGATATACTGCCTTCCAAGATAATCTACAATGACGTCTGTACGCCCCATACTCCTGGTTCTGGATTCTATATAATAATTTCCAATTCCGTTAATAATAGGCTTTAAATACAATAGAAACAGCCGGCGTCCGTTTTCTTCAATAAACCTCTCTGTACTGCCTCCATAGATATCGGTAAAATGCTCTGTAAATTTTCTTAATATTAATTCCATATCCAGAACATTTCCACGAATAAACCTGTTCTTTATCTGCATAGATGCAGCGTAAGTGCTGCTTTCCAACATTTCCTCCGCCAGATAAAAATTATAAAGCCTCGTCTCAAAAATCCTATTCGACACTGCAATCTGCTCGCCGGCACATTTTACGAATCCAAATCGGATGCCAATATCCATTGCCGGATAGTCCGGGCTGTAGGCTATCCCTTTTCCCATAAACAGTATTGCATAAATCATTTCAGACAGTTCCGGGTACTCATCCAGCTTCTTACGCATATCGTCAAACAGTGTATTGGTTTCATATAATATGAGCTTTACCGCCGCCTGAAAACCATCCTTTGTCCATGCCATGGCTTTGTTCGGATACTCTTTGGTTCCGGCAATCTGCTCATCCAGCAGCTTGCACAGCCTGGACACAAGAAACGGATATCCTGAAGTATAGTCATACAGCTGCCAGGCAATATCTTCTATGTTCATTCCCGTATGATAATCTTCCTCATATTCACGCAGCATTCCTGCGATTCCTTCTTCCGTAAAGCTCATATCGACATGAAAATCGGCGGCAATATTCCATGGGCTGTTATACTTTGATTCTTCCGGCGCATGTAGTCTTAATTTTAAGTTTTTAATATCATATACGCCTGCAAGAATGACGGATTTAAATGTATGGTCTTTTCCGCTCTTCTGTTTTAAGTATTTCTCTCTTAACAATCCGAGAAATGATAAAAAAATCTGATTATCTGAGTTTTTATCTACTTCATCAATGGTGAGAATCACTTCCTTATCGCTCTGCCTGCAAAGAGCCGTTATTCTTCTGCCAAAATCACGCAGCGGAAACTCTTCTGAAATCGGGACTTCCCATGCCCTGCATAAAGCCTCCGATACTTTCTGTGCCCTTAATCGCTCTGAAATATCCATAGAGAGCCCCTTAGCAAGAGCTCCCAATGACAAGAAATACTCTTCCGCCGCTTCAAAGCTTAAATCAATCACAATATATTTCTCTTTCAGCTTTTGATAAAGAAGCTCCAATGTCGTTGTCTTCCCAAACTGGCGGGCCCGGTTAATGGTAAAATATTCTCCTTGTTCTATATAATCATGAATAATCTGGCTAAGCATATCTGTTGTATCTACCATGTAATGTAAAGCAGGGATACAGATACCTGTGGTATTAAATTTTTTATAGCGCTCCATCCTGAAACCTCCCGGTTTTTCTGTTTTCATTCTATCACAGGTTTTTATTAAGTCAAGAAAGGTTTTATTCGGAAACAAAGTTTTCTGCCATGATCCAAAACGCCGCACAGAAATGATTCTTACTGTACGGCGTCTTTCATACATTATTCAATTTTTATTTCATTGCTCGCTATTTTTTACGGTTTTTGAAAAAGTCATTATGTACCTGCTTAATAACTCCGCTCAACGCGAACAGTGCAAGAATATTCGGGATAACCATCAAGGAGTTAAACGTATCCTGCATCGTCCATACAAGCTCTACCTCTGCAAGCGAACCTAAGAATACACATACGGCAACGATTACGGAATAAACCTTAACCGCCTTTGAGCCGAACAGGTACTTAATATTAGCCTGACCAAAGAAGTACCATCCAAGGATTGTAGAGAATGCGAAGAAGAACATACAGATTGCAATAAAGATGTCTCCTCCCTTTCCATACAATGAAGAGAATGCATACTGACTAAGCTCTGCCCCGGTCTTTCCTGATGGAATGGAATGTGTGGTAATGATTACCAGCGCAGTAAGGTTCAGGATAACGAATGTATCAATAAATACACCAATCATAGCCACGAATCCCTGCTCTACCGGATGGTTAACCTTCGCAACCGCGTGTGCGTGAGGCGTAGAACCCATACCGGCTTCATTGGAGAACAATCCGCGGGCAACACCCTTTGTAAGGGCCAGCTTTACGGTTGCACCTGCCGCGCCACCTACAATAGAGGAAGGTGCAAATGCGCCTACAACGATTGCATGGAATGCATACGGAATCTCCTTAAAGTTAAAGATAATTACAATTAAAGAACCAATTATGTAGAAAGCTGCCATAATCGGAACAATCAGCTCCGTAATCTTGGCAATACGCTCTGTACCACCTAAGAATACGAACAACGCAAGCAGCGCAAGGATGATTCCCATAATCCACTGCGGCAGTCCAAATGCAGTATTGAACGCTGCTGCGATGGAATTAGACTGTACGGCATTACCCATAAAGCCAAGAGCTAATGTGATAAGAACAGCGAAAATCCCTGCTAACACCTTACCAAAAGTACCTGAAAATGCTGCGCGGATATAGTACACAGGACCACCTGTCACTTCTCCGTCATCACCGACCTGTTTGTACTTCTGAGCCATAATTGCCTCGGCATAAATCGTTGCCATTCCAAGGAACGCTGCAATCCACATCCAGAAAATCGCTCCGGGCCCGCCTACTGCAAGCGCCGTAGCCGCTCCTGCAATATTACCTGTACCTACCTGGGCAGCAATGGCTGTTGCAAGAGCCTGGAAAGATGACATTCCGTCTGCGCCCGCTTTGTCGCCTTTCTTGAACATCCCGCCAAAGGTTCTGCGCATTCCTTCGCCAAAACCTTTTACCTGAATGAATCCAAGGCTTACCGTAAACCAGATACCGCCGCCGAGAAGCGCCGCAATCAGGATGTAGTTTGACAGATAACTGCCTAATGTTGAGAAAATATTATTCAACATCGCTTCCATTTACAAATTCCCCCTTTGTATAGATAAATTGAATATAAGTTATTCATCCCTCCTATCATACCATTAAAACCCGTTTTATTCAATATGCTGTTATTTTTTTCACATTTTTTGTCTATTTTGTACAGATATAGTATGTACTTGTCCAATTTTGACAAAAAAAACAAGCGGTAATCCTTGATTTTCCGCCTGTTTTTTTCATCACTTTATTTATAAGCCTAAAATTTTTGGTCATTTTGCTAAATCTTTATTTTATTTTCATATTCTTTTTATTTTTGTTTCAAAAAAGCGCCTACTTTTTTGTCCTCACTGCGAATATGGTTCACCAGAAGAGCGATATGCATATTCAGATTTCCTAAATCACCTACCGAAGGCCCTGCGGCAGGGATTGCAGAAACAATCTGCTTTAACTTTCTCTTATATTCCTCATGAAATACTCTATGAGGCGCCCTGTTAGGGTATCCGCCTGCCTGCTGCAGCTGCTCCTCATGGGCAAAATGCCGGTCCACATAGTTGGTCAGAAACTTGATTGCAGGTTCCATCGCTGACCTTCCCTGCCCCTTATGACAGGAATCCATAAGCTCGTTTACTGCACGAAACAATTCCTTATGCTCCTGGTCAATGATTGCATTCCCTGTTTCCAGGTCCTTTGTTAATTCGTACTTCATAACATTCTTTCCTTTCTTTTTACTATACGTGAATCTCTGCTTTCATTCCTAATACATCCTGATTCTTATCAAGCAGTGGACGAATCACCTCTTTCCGATACGCCTCTACCTGAAGCGGGGCGCGTCCCACATATTTTGCCGGGTCCATGGTCTTCTTCAATTCGTCCAGAGTCAGGTTAAACGCCGGATCTTCTGCAATCAACTCAAGCAGGTTATTATCCAGACCCTTCTCTTTCACGTTCTGTCCCGCCTCCATGGAGAGCTTGCGAATCCTCTCATGAAGCTCCTGGCGGTCGCCCCCGGCCTTCACAGCATCCATCATAATATTCTCCGTAGCCATGAAGGGAAGCTCGGACATTAAGCGCTTCTCAATCACCTTCGGGTACACCACCAGCCCGTCTACCACATTCAGACACAAGTCAAGAATCCCGTCAATCGCAAGGAAACCTTCCGGCACACTAAGCCGCTTATTTGCCGAGTCGTCAAGAGTCCTCTCAAACCATTGAGACGCAGAGGTTACCGCCGGATTGAGAGCGTCAATCATCACATATCTGGACAGAGACGCAATCCGCTCGCTCCGCATGGGGTTGCGCTTATAAGCCATAGCAGAAGAACCAATCTGTGTCTTCTCGAAAGGCTCCTCCACCTCCTTCAAATGCTGCAGCAGACGGATATCATTGGAGAATTTGTGGGCGCTTGCGGCAATGCCTGCAAGCACATTAAGTGCCCTTGTATCCACCTTGCGGGAATAGGTCTGACCCGACACCGGATAGCAGGCTTCAAATCCCATCTTCTTTGCAATCATTGGGTCTATCTTGTCAATCGTCTCCTGATTTCCCTCGAACAGCTCCTGAAAACTTGCCTGAGTCCCCGTAGTCCCTTTAGAACCCAGAAGCTTAAGCGAGCCCTTCACATATTCCAAATCCTCTAAGTCCATGGCAAACTCCTGTATCCACAGTGTGGCCCGTTTACCCACGGTCGTGGGCTGTGCAGGCTGAAAATGTGTAAATGCAAGGGTAGGCAGCTCCTTATACTCCTCGGCGAACCTGGCAAGCTCGGCAATCACATTCACCAGTTTCCTCCTCACAATCTCAAGAGCCTCCGACATCACAATCACATCCGTATTATCCCCCACATAGCAGGACGTGGCTCCCAGATGGATAATCCCCTTCGCCTTGGGACACTGCTGTCCATAAGCATACACATGGGACATGACATCATGGCGAACGGCCTTCTCCCGCTCCCTTGCCACATCATAATTAATATCCTCCGCGTGGGCCTTCAATTCTTCTATCTGCTCCTCCGTAATCGGAAGTCCTAACTCCTTCTCCGTCTCCGCAAGGGCAATCCACAGCTTCCTCCAAGTCCGAAACTTCTTGTCGGGTGAAAAAATATACTGCATCTCCTTACTTGCATACCGCTCCGAAAGCGGGCTCATATACCTGTCATGACTCATATCTTTCTCCTCCTAAAATTTATTTGCGCTAGCTCTTATCAATCCGGCGGTATTCCTTCCTCCACTGCTCAAACAACTCTTCCGGTATATCAATATCGATTCCTCTCTGAATCTCACGAATCTCCTCCTTCATGGCAGAATCCATATTCAAAAACACAGAATTTCCCGACAGCATCTTCACATACTGGTCACCCGGCAGCGCCTTATAACAGCAGTAAAGATAAGTCCGAAGCAGCTCCATATCCCCGCAGATACGGTATGCCTCCAGATACACCTTCGCCGCCTCCTCATACAGGAACCGCCTTCCATACGCCGCCCCAAGGCTTGCATAGACCCTGCCGTAGAACAGCTTACTGATGGAATTATCCCACTCCCTGTTAATAATAGACTGATACACCAAAATCGCCGTCTCATATTCTCCGCTTTTCTGCAGGCTGTCCGCCTTATACTTCATCCGCTCCACATCCTTTAAGTTCTGCAGATGCTCTAAAATTCCCTGTATCTTGTTGATATCTCCGGTGGCATAGATCGTCGATTCCCGGAGAATGGTCAGCACAAACTGCTCCATGGAACCGTTCTGCCTAAGTTCCTCCCTAAGCTGCTCCGCAAGCTTAGGGAGCTCCAATTCCTTGTCAATCCAGTTGCACAGCTGCCTGTTCACCATGGTATAGTCAATGAGATAGAGATTATTACAGATATAATAGCACAATTCCTCAATGGTATAAATCCTCATATGGATTCTGGCTATCTCGTAGGGCTGTCTCGCCCGCTTCCTATGACATAGAATTAAACTGCCCATTGATTCCTCCTAAATGAATGGTCTTCTCCACCTGAAATCCTGTAGAGGGAAAGAACTCACCGAAACCCACATCCTTGAACATAAGCCTGCAGGTACGCTCGTCCATAAACAACACCTCTATCTGAATCCGCAGGGAATAATCCCTTCTGTTAGGAAGCCCTTCCAAAGACACTGTCTCCACCTGCAGTTCTTCTCCCGCAAGAGTCTCCACATGAATCTCAATATCCGACGTGTCCTCCAAAATCACTTCCCACTGTCCGTCCGCCTCATACCAATGCGTCCCCCATGACACGATAGGATACCATCCTTCCTGTCCGTTTACACGCATACGCAGGCAAATCTGTTCCGTCATCTTAGTCTCATCCAGATACACAGGACCGTCATGATATTCCAGATGCCGCCGCATAGACGTGTAGCATGCCCCCCTGCTATACAGGTTATTGCCAATAAATGCCCGCCGGCCATTGCACAGCACCTTTAAGGAATTGGGATACCAATTATTCTCAAAGCCTTCTCCCGTCAGATAGACGGAGGAAACCACCTTCTTCTCAAATACACTTTGGATAAACCTCTTAAAACGGTCGTCTGCCGCCTTCGCCTGGTCCTTTACCTTCTCCTTTTCTTTATTAAGAAGGGTATAGATAGCGGCAAGCTCATTCATCTGAGCGCTTGCCACCTCCTCAACAGTCACAAACATATCCCTGTCCTTCACACCCACCGCATTCAGTCTGCGCAGCATATACGCCTGAATCTCTTGGGCGTCACAGTAAAACAGAGCTGATTCATACTGCCACAGCTCCTTTGGCTGATAAAACATATACTGGCAAAAGCTCTCCTTGTAGTCCTGAACGCAGATGCAGTCCTTGGCCACGCCAAGTCGCTGCCCAATCCCTTTGAGCATCTTGGACATATCAATATTGGTATACGGAACGGAAAAAGTAATAAATGCAATATCCTCAAAGCCCTCCAGCGTCATCCGGATAAACTTCGCAAGCAGCCACACCGCGTCCCGCTTCTTAGCGCCAATCTTCACCTTCTCCCGGCGAACCGCCCTTTCGAACAGGTCGCTTACCATGGTCCCTTCCTGAAGGGAAGCCAGACGTTTCGCCTCCATTCCGAACACCCACCGCTCCTTATAATAACCAAGGATTAGGGGAATCTGAAAATTATCTGCTGCAGCTCCCATTGTCTCCGGCTCTTCCTTCGTCTCGTCATAATAGCTGATTTGACAATTCTTCTCATTCAGGTCGTATCCCAGGATACCGCCTTTTCTCATGATATTCCCCTCCCCTCTTACATATATCTTTAATGAATCTTGAACAGACGCTTCGCCATGATTTCCTCCTCCTCGTACTCCATCATGGCTTTACGCCTCGCCGCAGGCGCCATAGTCGCCATGCTGTTCAGCCGTCCGTACTTACCCGATTCCTTAATCTCCCTTTCATTCTTTAGGATCTCTTTTTCAGTGATAATGTCCTCTTTTCCCTTGGTTTCTATAAAATAATAGCTGATAGACTCGTCACTGTACAGCACAAACTGTCTCACATACAGATTCTCATAGACCGGCATCATCACCTCATTCTGGTATCCAAGCTCATCCCTGGTTCCATGCTTCATCTTATAG
>CATLIP010000063.1 GCA_949957035.1 uncultured Lachnospiraceae bacterium | reverse complement strand
TTGCCACAATATCCCCTTCCTGCAGATTAATCAGCTTCACCCCGGAAGTGACGCGCCCAAGCACAGAGATTCCAGAACATTTCATACGGATGACAATCCCATCCGTATTAATAATCATAATCTCATCCTCATCACTAACAGCCTTAATTCCAACCACATTACCGGTCTTTTCCGTAATCTTATAGCATTTGATACCCTTACCGCCTCGGTTCTGGCAGGTAAATTCATCAATCGGGGTACGTTTTCCCATCCCCTTCTCAGACACGATCAGAAGGCCGCTGCCCTGAGAGCTAAGCTGCATACCGATGACCTCGTCCCGGTCAGACAGGTTCATTCCCCGTACACCCATAGAATTTCTTCCGGTAGGCCTTACATCCTTCTCGTCAAAACGGATACACTGCCCATACCGGGTCACAAGGAATACTTCCTGGTCACTGTTGGTATACTTCACTTCAATCAGCTCATCCTCCTCCCTAAGAGTAATCGCCGCAAGCCCTGTCTTCCTCACAAACGCATACTCTTTAATCGGAGTCTTCTTCACAAGCCCCTTCTTCGTTGCCATGAACAGATACTCGCCATCCCTGTACTCATCAATCGGAATAACGGCGCTGATCTTCTCCCCCGGCATCAACTGGAGCAGGTTCACGATCGCCGTCCCTCTGGAAGTCCGGCTCGCCTCCGGAATCTCATAGCCCTTCATCCGGTATACCCGTCCCGTATTGGTAAAGAACATGATATAATGATGCGTATGGGTCATGAACAGCTCTTCCACATAATCCTCTTCTAAGGTCTGCATCCCCTTAATCCCCTTGCCGCCCCGGTTCTGGGACTTAAAGGTATCGTTAGACATACGCTTAATATAGCCTAACTTCGTCATCGTAATGACCACGTCCTCCTTAGGAATCAAATCCTCCATGGAAATATCAAATTCATCGAACCCAATTGCCGTCCGTCTGTCGTCACCATACTTATCCCGTATTACAATAATCTCTTCTTTAATCACGCCAAGCAACAACTTCCTGTCCGCAAGAATCGCCTTCAACCTGCTGATCTGCTCCATCAGCTCGCTGTATTCCTTCTCTAGCTTCTCCCTTTCCAGACCTGTCAAAGCACGCAGACGCATATCCACAATCGCCTGTGCCTGCACGTCCGTCAGTCCGAAACGCTCCATCAACTCGGTCTTTGCCGCCTGTACTGTCTGGGAACCTCTGATAATACGGATCACTTCATCGATATTATCAAGGGCAATCAACAATCCCTCTAAGATATGCGCCCTCTCCTGCGCTTTGTTCAGCTCATACTGGGTACGGCGGGTCACAACCTCTTCCTGATGCCGCAGGTAATGGTTCAGCATCTCCAAAAGATTCATGACCTTAGGCTGGTTATTCACAAGGGCAAGCATGATCACGCCAAAGGTATCTTGAAGCTGGGTATGCTTATACAACTGGTTCAGAATGACATTGGCGTTCACATCCCTCCTCAGCTCAATGACCACCCGCATCCCTTCCCGGCTGGACTGGTCGCTTAGTTCCGTAATCCCGTCAATCTTCTTATCCTTAACAAGCTCCGCAATCTTCTCAATCAGCCTCGCCTTATTCACCATATAGGGCAGTTCCGTAACCACAATCCGGCTCTTCCCATTGGGCATGGATTCAATATCCGAAATGGCGCGGACACGAATCTTCCCCCGCCCGGTGCGGTATGCCTCCTCGATTCCTCTTGTACCAAGAATCATTCCCCCCGTAGGGAAATCCGGCCCTTTGATAATCTTTAGAATCTCCTCGATGGTGGTCTCGTCCTTATCCTCAATCTGGTCGTCAATAATCCTGACCACCGCATTGATGACTTCCCGCAGGTTATGGGGCGGGATATTCGTCGCCATACCGACAGCAATCCCCGACGTACCGTTGACCAGAAGGTTCGGGAATCTTGCCGGCAGAACCGTAGGCTCCTTCTCCGTCTCGTCAAAGTTCGGCACAAAATCAACCGTATTCTTGTTAATATCTGCCGTCAGCTCCATGGAAATCTTACTAAGCCTTGCCTCCGTATATCGCATGGCCGCAGCTCCGTCCCCGTCCACAGAACCAAAATTCCCATGACCATCCACCAACGGATATCTGGTAGACCACTCCTGAGCCATATTGACCAATGCTCCATAAATGGAACTGTCACCGTGGGGATGGTATTTACCCATGGTATCACCGACGATACGGGCACATTTCCTATGTGGCTTGTCCGGACCGTTGTTCAGCTCAATCATAGAGTAAAGAATCCTTCTCTGAACCGGTTTCAGACCGTCCCGCACATCCGGCAGCGCACGCGAAGCGATAACACTCATGGCATAGTCGATATAGGAGTTTTCCATCGTCTTTTTCAAATCAACTTCATGAACTTTATCAAAAATATTATCTTCCATGTTATATACCTCTTATACATCCAGATTCTTCACATACTTGGCGTTCTCTTCGATAAATTCACGTCTCGGCTCCACCTTATCCCCCATCAGCGTGGTAAATGTAAGGTCAAGCTCAGACGTCGTCTCTTCATCCATTGTTACCTTCAAGAGAATCCTGTGTTCCGGGTCCATGGTCGTCTCCCAGAGCTGTTCCGCATCCATCTCTCCAAGCCCTTTGTAACGCTGAATCTTATTATTCCCGTCACGCCCCACGTCCTTTAAGATACCATCCAGCTCCTCGTCGCTGTACGCATACCATACCTTCTTATTCTTCTCCAGCTTATAAAGAGGCGGCTGCGCCAGATAAACGTATCCTTCTTTGATCAAATCAGGCATAAAACGATACAGGAACGTCAATAATAGAGTACTGATATGGGCGCCGTCAACATCGGCATCCGTCATGATAATAATCTTGTGATAACGAAGCTTTGAAATATCAAAATCATCATGGATACCCGTCCCAAATGCCGTAATCATCGCCTTAATCTCCGCATTTCCGTAAATGCGGTCGAGCCTTGCCTTCTCCACATTCAGAATCTTCCCCCTAAGCGGAAGGATTGCCTGAGTCGCCCTATCCCTTGCGGTCTTGGCAGAACCCCCGGCAGAATCTCCCTCAACGATATAAATCTCACATTTCGTCGGGTCTTTGTCTGAACAGTCCGCCAATTTCCCAGGAAGAGACATCCCGTCAAGCGCTGACTTCCTCCGGGTCAGTTCCCGCGCTTTCCTTGCCGCCTCCCTTGCACGCTGCGCCATCACCGACTTCTCCACCGTCAGCTTTGCAACCGTAGGATTCTGCTCCAAATAAATCTCAAGCTGCTTGCTTACCACGCTGTCAACCGCTCCCCTTGCCTCGCTGTTGCCAAGCTTCTGCTTCGTCTGTCCCTCAAACTGAGGATCTTCAATCTTGACGCTGATAATCGCAGTCAGCCCTTCCCGGATGTCCTCCCCTGACAAGTTCTGCTCACTGTCCTTCAATAATTTATTCTTTCTCGCATAATCGTTAAAAGTCTTCGTCAGAGCATTCCTGAAACCTACCACATGGGTTCCGCCCTCCGGCGTTGTAATATTGTTCACGAATCCATACGTATTGTCACTGTAAGAATCATTATGCTGCATCGCCACCTCGACCGATACATTGTTGACCATTCCCTCACAGTAGATAATATCCTCGTAGAGAGCCGTCTTGCTCCGATTCAGGTACGCCACAAACTCCTTAATGCCGCCTTCATAGTGAAATGTCTTTTCAATAGCGCCGTCGTCCGGCCTGTCGTCCCGCAGCACGATTTTAAGTCCTCTGGTCAGAAATGCCATCTCCCGGAAACGCTGTTTCAGCACATCGTAATCAAACACCGTATCTTCAAAAATCGTGTCGTCCGGCAGGAACACAACCTTGGTCCCGCTCCTCTCCGGCTCACATTCCCCAATGACCGCCAGTTTTTCCACAACTTTTCCACGTTCATAACGCTGCTTATATATTTTCCCCTCATGGTAGATTTCGACCTCCAGCCAGTTAGAAAGTGCGTTAACGACAGAAGCCCCGACTCCGTGAAGACCTCCGGACACCTTGTATCCGCCGCCTCCGAACTTTCCTCCCGCATGGAGAACGGTAAACACCACCTCCACTGCCGGAAGCCCAGCCTTATGGTTGATTCCCACAGGGATTCCCCTTCCGTTATCCAGAACCGTAACCGAATTATCCGGATTGATAGTCACAAATATCGTATCACAGAAACCCGCCAGCGCTTCATCCACAGAGTTATCCACAATCTCATACACAAGGTGGTGAAGTCCGCGCGATGAAGTGCTTCCGATATACATGCCAGGACGTTTTCTTACCGCCTCAAGCCCTTCCAATATCTGAATCTCATCCGCACCATATTCATGCTGTACCTTCTCTGTACTCATTCTTCTCCTCCTAGTTTTCATTCGTTACCTGTCCGTTATGGACATGGAACACTTTGTTTATAGAGAAACGATGATTTACAAAATCCTCTACCCCTGTACAGGTAATCAATGTCTGTATATCATTTATACTGTCTAATAGATAGTTTTGCCTATGTTTGTCAAGTTCAGACAATACATCGTCAAGTAATAAAACAGGCGTATCCCTTGCTGCCTGTTTTACCAGCTCAATCTCAGATAACTTCAGCGAAAGCGCGGCAGTCCGCTGCTGTCCCTGCGACCCGAAACGTCTGATGTCCAGTTCTTTGGCCATAAAACAGATGTCGTCCCTGTGGGGTCCCACCGATGTACTCTTTATCCGTATATCTCTTTCCCTGTTCTTTGATAATGCTTGTTCTAACGTAAGACTCCCGTTACTGGGCTCATAGATTACTTGAATCTCTTCCCGTCCGCCAGTAAGCTTTCTATGAATCGAAAAAATGATATCGTTTATCTCCTGTATGAATTTTTCCCTTCTCTCCAGAATCTGATTTCCATACCGGATCAACTGCATATCCCAGATTTCCAGGGTATCTTTCAGTTTCCCGTCATGTTCCGGACCCATCTCCTTTAGAAGATGATTCCTCTGGTTCACGATTCTGTTGTAATTGGACAAATTGCTCAGATAGACCTTGTCAAGCTGGGATAACTCCATGTCAATGAACCTCCTTCTCTCGGAAGGGCCGTTCTTAATGATATTCAAGTCCTCCGGAGAGAAAAACACAAGGTTCACAATGCCGAACAATTCGCTTGCCTTGCGAATCGGCATCTTGTTAATGGCAATCCCTTTCGCCCCATTCTTTTTCAAATGCATATCAAGCTGGTAATCAATACCATTTTTTTCCACCACAGCCTCGATATGGGACTCATCCTTCCCAAAACGGATAAGTTCCCTATCCTTTGCCCCCCGATGGGACTTGGTGGTTCCGGAAAGATAGACTGCCTCTAAAATATTCGTTTTGCCCTGTGCATTATCCCCATAGAATATATTGGCAGCATCATCAAAATCAAGTTTTAAAAGATCATAATTCCTGTAATTCTTTAGCTTCAAAGACCTAATTTTCAATTTTCACTTCTTCCCCGTTAAAAGTGATAACATCTCCGGCGTATAGCTTCCGCCCTCTCCTGGTATCCGTCTCGCCGTTGACTTTGACAGAACCCTCCACAATGACTTCCTTCGCCTCCGCGCCGGAGCCGACCAGCCCGGCGGCCTTCAAAGCCTGCCCGAGCTTAATATACTCATCTCTCAATCTTACAACATCCACTTGTTATCCCTCTCTACGCAGCCGCATTAAAATTTACAGGCAGAATCAGGTAAATATAACTCTCCTCATCGTCCTTAATGAAACACGGCGCCTTTGCATTCATCAGATATAGAGTTACTTCCTCGTCCACGATGACACGTAAGGCGTCTATCAGGAACTTAGGGTTGAAACCAATCAGAAGGTCTTTTCCTTCCTTGCTGATAAAAATCTCCTCATTCATTGAGCCAATCTGGGACTTAATCCTTAGTTCCATCACCTCGTCGCTGATATTGATGATAATCGGCTTCTTGTCCCCTTCCTTCACGAGAAGCGTCGCCCGATCGATACAGTTCAATAACTCTCTTTTATTGATTCTGACCTTCGTCTCATAGTCGTTAGACAACATCTGATCAATCCTAAAATATTCCCCCTCAATCAGTCTGGACACCACTACCGTATTGTCAAACTCAAATACAATGTGGTTGCTGGTGTAAGAGATAGAAACCATGCTCTCCGCCTCGCCCGACAGAATCTTGCTGACTTCAATCAATGTCTTACCGGGAACGATTAATTTTTTATCGCTTACTTCATCCTTCAATTCAATCCTGCGGATAGAAATACGGTGTCCGTCAAGAGAGATAACTCTAAGCACGTTCCCTCTAATCTCGAACAATTCGCCCGTCATTAATTTGTTGCTCTCCGTATCCGCAATGGAGAAGATGGTCTGCCGAATAACTTCTTTCAAAGTAAACTGAGATATTTCTATAGATTCATCTTTCTCAATAATTGGGAGATAAGAAAATTCCTCCCCCGGCTTCCCGGATAAATCAAACTTCGCTTTCTCACAAGTAATCGTCATCCTGAGATTCTCATCTGTCTCAATCTTAATCTCATTATCAGGAAGTTTGCGTACAATCTCGGAGAATATCCTTGCATCAATGGCAATCATGCCTCTCTCCACAATCTCTCCTTCAATATCCGTCTGTATTCCCAGTTCCATATCATTCGCTGTCAATCTGATAATATCGTTCGTAGCGTCAATCAGGATACACTCCAGAATTGGCATGGTGGTCTTAGAGGGTACAGCCTTATATACAGTGCTGACTCCTTTTGAAAGATTTGCTTTGCTGCAGATAATCTTCATATGTGTAAAACTCCTTTCAGGCGCGGACGGATACATCTATCTATCATAAATTTCCGTCTCCTTCTTATTAGGGGCTGTGGAAAAGTGGAAAACCACGGAAACCCCAGAATTTAACAGTGTTTTCCGCAAGAATAACTGTGTGGATTTTAGTGAGACAAGATGTGGAAGTTGTGGTGAAAACTTGTCTTAAAAAACTTTTTTGTTTCTTAGAAAATAATTTTCCAACAGTTATTCCCCATTATCCCTAAGTTGTCCACAATGTTATTCACATTAAGCGGGATTAATCTTTTTCATAATAATACTGATGGTATTGTTAAGGGTCTCGTCCTTCACAATACCTTTTTCAATCTTTTCTACACCGTACTTAATCGTTGAGTGATCCTTTCCTCCAAGGATGATGCCGATTGCCTGAAGAGGCGTCTCGGTTAGAGTACGCATCAGGTACATGCAGATCTGCCTTGGTACGGAGATGCTTGCGCTCCGCTTGTTTCCTTTCAGATCTGCAATGGTAATATTAAAATGGTCGGATACGATGTCAAGGATCAGCTCCGGCGTTACGACTCTATTGTTATAAGAAGATATGATATCCTTCAAAGCCTCGGCAGCCAGCGGGATATCAATGGTTTCCGGGTTGTTCAGTTTATAGAGGGCAATCAGCTTGTTAAGCGAGCCTTCAAGTTCCCGGATGTTGGATTTGATGTTCTCGGCAATATATGTCAGAACCTCCTCCGGAATATTGTACCTGTCCAGATGGTCCAGCTCAATCTTCCTGCGTAAGATTGCCATCCTTGTCTCATAGTCAGGCGCAGAGATGTCTGCAATCAAGCCCCACTCGAACCGGGTACGGAGTCTTGCCTCCAGTGTCTCAATATCCTTAGGAGGCTTATCACTGGAAATAATAATCTGTTTGGCGGAGGTATGCAGATGGTTAAACGTGTGGAAAAACTCTTCCTGCGTACTCTCCTTGCCGATGATGAACTGGATATCGTCAATCAGCAGGACGTCGTTATTGCGGTACTTGTCCCTGAATTGAGCCATGGCAGATTCATTATCGGCGGTCTTACCTTTTTTCAAGGCTTCAATCAGTTCGTTGGTAAATGTCTCGCTTGTAACGTAGAGAACCTTCTTTTTCGGGTTCTTATTCAATATAAAATGAGCAATGGAATGCATCAGATGGGTCTTCCCAAGACCGACGTCTCCATATAAAAACAAGGGATTATATACTTCTCCCGGGGATTCCGCCACGGCAAGGGAGGCGGCGTGTGCAAAATTATTGTTCCCACCTACCACGAAGGTATCGAAGGTATATTTGGGATTCAATCCTGCTTTCTCGCTTGCAGTACGTGTCTTTTTCTTATGGCTTGCATCCGCAGACATACTGCGGATCTCACCGATTCTGGCATCGTCCTCTGATACAAATACGACTTCATAGTCAGTCCCCGTAACTTCAGAAATGCATACTTTCAGAGGGAGGAGGTATTTTTTTTCAATATATTCAACACTTGCATTCATATTCACCATTATGTACACAGTGTTATCAATAATCTCATATACCTTCAAAGGTTGTATCCAGGTAGTAAATGAGACATTGGACAGTTCATGTTCTACCCTGAGATGTTCGATAATTTCCGGCCATTTTTCATTCACAATATCCATTACAGTAAACTCCTAATCTCTCTTAATGTTAAAATATACATCATAACCCCAGTTTTGCTATCTTAATTATTTTACATCAAAATGGCAAATTAAGCAATCTTAAATCAATGTGGAAAACGTAATACACAGTGGAAAATTGTAATTTTTCAAGGAAAATGAGAGTTAAAATATTTGTTTCCACGGCTTTTCCACAGAAATTCCGAATATTATCCACAATTTGTGGATAAATAAATTTAGAAAAATCGCGGAATAGCTTGACTCAGACGCATTTTTTCTATATAATCAAGGCTGATGTCTTAGGAAAATTTGTAGGGAGTTTCCCTTAGTATATAAGGAGGTGGATATCTATGAAAATGACATTCCAGCCAAAGAAGAGACAGAGGGCTAAAGTCCATGGGTTCAGATCCAGGATGAGCACCAAAGGTGGAAGAAAAGTTCTTGCTAGCAGAAGAGCAAAAGGAAGAAAGAGATTATCAGCGTAGGCCGCATATATGTGGCCTTTTCTTCTATTAAAATTGGATGGTGTGTGAATGAAGTATTCCGAATCATTGAAGAAGAATCAGGATTTCCGTACTGTTTACAGTAAAGGGAAATCCTGTGCGAATAAGTATCTGGTAATGTATGTGTTAGAGAATGGAACCAGCCGGAATCGGTTGGGGATTTCTGTAAGTAAGAAAGTGGGCAATAGTATTGTCAGGCATAGATTGACAAGATTGATTAGAGAGAGCTATAGACTACAAGAGGAACGGTACAGATGTGGGATGGATATCGTTGTGATAGCCAGGGCAAGCGCGAAAGAAAGAAATTATCATGAGATTAACAGCGCAATGCTGCATCTGGGCCGTCTTCATACCATTATAGATCAGGGGTAATTTATTTATGAAATATGTTCTGTTAGGCTGTATAAGATTCTACCGGAAGTATTTATCTGCTCTGAAGGGATATTCGTCCTGTATTTATTATCCTACATGTTCTCAGTATGCGATAGAGGCAATCGAGAAATATGGGGCTTTGAAGGGCTTGGCTCTGGCAGTGTGGAGAATATTGAGATGTAATCCATTTGCAAAGGGAGGGTATGACCCGGTTCCCTGAGAAGATTGGCTGATGCAATAGTTGTATCTTTACATCTTAGGATATTTTATCCCAATTTCAGGAACTGCGGTTCCGAAAATAAAATACATTGGAGGAATGAGTATGACGTTTAGTTTATTATCGGCGGCAAACTGGCCGATTGTAGGCCAGATTAGCTGGCTTTTAGGGAAGGTCATGAACTTTATCTATACGATATTGGATAATGTACTTCCAAGTGACAACGGGCTTGTTGGAATATCAATTATTTTATATACAATTTTCGTATATACTTTGATGCTGCCGATGACTATCAGCCAGCAGAGGATGCAGAAGCTGTCCGCTGTGACGAACCCTGAAGTTCAGGCAATTCAAAAAAAATATAAAAACAAAAAAGACCAGGCGTCTATGATGAAACAGCAGGAGGAGATTCAGCAGGTATATGATAAGTATGGAACCTCCATGATGGGGGGATGTCTTCCGTTATTGATTCAGATGCCGCTGCTTTTGGCATTGTATCCGGTTATTTATGATATTCAGAGTTATGTTCCGGCGATTAAGAATGCTCCGGCAAGTGTAAATCAGTTTCTAACGATACCGGATATGACAATTTCTCCGATTACGATGATTAAGAACAGCGGTTCCTATGGAATGGCTCCGGCTGTCATTATTATTACAGCGATTCTTGTTCCTGTACTGTCCGGACTTACACAATATTTGAGCGTTAAGATTTCACAGGCAATTTCAGGACAGCAGATGGATAAGGACAATCCGATGGCAAGTACTATGAACACTATGAATGTGACGATGCCTTTATTCTCCGTATTTATGGTATTTTCACTTCCGACAGGTATCGGTATGTACTGGGTGTTCAGCGCTGTGGTAAGGATTGTACAGCAGGTTATTATCAATAAGCATCTGGCTAAGATTTCAGTGGAAGAATTGGTGGAGAAGAATAAAGAGAAGGCTGCGAAGAAGCGTGAAAAGCGCAGTGAAAAGGCTGAGAAGATTAACGCTATGGCGCAGACGAATACCAGAAGTATTAAGGATTCTGCTAATAGGAATGTATCGGGAATGAGTGAGAAAGACAGAGAAAGAAAAATAGAACAGGCAAGAGCGCGTGCTGAGAATGCCAAGGAAGGAAGTCTTGCGGCAAAAGCTAACATGGTTAAAAAATTCAATGAAAATAATTAGGGGGCTTTATTCATGGAATATATTACTGTATCAGCGAGGACGTTAGATGATGCAATTACAGAAGCATTAGTCCAGTTAGGAGTGACGAGTGATCAATTAGATTATCAGGTGATTGAAAAAGGAAGCGCCGGATTCCTTGGAATCGGTATGAAGCAGGCAGTAATCAAGGCACGCAGGAAAGAACAGGTCAAGGAGGAAGAGCCTGAGATAGAAATACCTAAGGTGGATATTTCTGTTCTAAACGAGCCTGTTGTAAAAGAAGAGAAAAAGGAAGCGCCGAAAAAAGAATCTTCCAAGAAAGAGCATGGAAAGAAAGAGACTTCCAAGA
>CATLIP010000062.1 GCA_949957035.1 uncultured Lachnospiraceae bacterium | reverse complement strand
GGAATATTTATGATAATATTGCATTTGCACAGAGGGTTACAGAGACGCCGACTAGGATTATCAAGAAGAAGGTTCCGGCGGCGCTGTCACTGGTAGGACTTGCACAGAAGTATAAGTCGTTTCCCAAGGAGCTGTCAGGCGGGGAGCAGCAGAGGGTTGCCATTGCCAGAGCCATCGTGAATGAGCCGGCGCTTCTTTTGGCGGATGAGCCGACCGGAAACTTAGACCCGACAAATTCATGGGAGATTATGAAGCTTCTGGAGGAGGCCAACGATAGAGGGACGACCGTGTTGGTTGTTACACATAACCAGGAGATTGTGAACGCAATGAAGAAGCGGGTTGTTACAATGAAAAAGGGAGTCATTGTAAGCGACGAGAAAAAAGGTGGGTATAAAAATGAGAATTAGTACATTCGGATATTCGATGAAACAAGGGGTTAAGAACATAGGAAGGAACAAGATGTTTTCCATAGCGTCCATAGCGACCATGTCGGCTTGTATCTTCCTGTTCGGACTGTTTTTTTCCATTGTGGTGAATTTTAACTACATTGTGAAAAAGGCTGAGGAAGGAGTCGCAATTACCGTATTTTTCCATGAGGAGACGACGCAGGCAGCCAAAGACAGAATCGGTGAGCAGTTAAAGAAGGCGGAAGGCGTTCTCGAGGTGAATTATGTCAGCGCCGAGAAAGCATGGGAGACCTTCAAGGATGATTACTTCAAAGAGTCTGTTGACCTTGCAGATGGATTTAAGTCTGATAATCCTCTTGGTAATTCCGATAACTATGAAGTATATATGGCAGACGTATCGAAGCAGAAGGATGTGGTAGAATTTGCAAAAAGCCTTGAGGGTGTACGTAAGGTGAACAAGTCGGATATTGTGGCAAAGACGCTGACCAGTGTGAATAAGCTGGTGGGATATGTTTCCGTCACAATTATTGCGATTCTGCTTGCCGTATCTGTGTTCCTGATCAGCAATACGGTTACCATGGGTATCACAGTAAGGCGTGAGGAGATTGCAATTATGAAGTATATCGGGGCGAAGGATGGATTTGTCAGGGCTCCCTTCGTAATTGAGGGTCTGCTTATCGGTGTTGTGGGAGCGGTAATCCCCCTTGTACTTTTGTATTTTATGTATGACAAGGCGGTTACATATATTATGACAAGATTTAGCCTGCTGAATAATATCGTGGATTTCCTTCCTGTGTTTGATGTCTACAAGACATTGCTTCCGGTGGGGATTGCGCTTGGAGTAGGAATCGGTTTTATAGGAAGTTTCTTTACGATTCGCAAGCATTTGAAGGTATAAAGGTCATGTATAAAACAGGCGGAGGGGACATATGATACTAAGAAGGAAGGTTGTAAGCCTTTTACTAATATTCATACTTTGTCTTGGGACGGCGTCTGCTGCAGAGGCGTCGGAAATCAGTGAGACGGAGAAAAAAGCTGAGGAGCTGGAGAAGCAGAAGAAAGCTGCAGAAGGGGAGAAGGAGTCTCTTGAGAAACAGTTGAATGATATTCTCACAGAGATGGATGAGACAAAGGCGAAGATTGAGGCAAAGGAAATCGAGGTCCGTGAGAAGGAAGAAGAGCTGGTACAGGCGAAGATTGACGAGAATGACCAGTATGAAAGCATGAAAAAGCGGATTAAGTATATGTATGAGAACGGAAATTCCCAGTTTATAGAGATACTGTGCGAGTCTAAGAGTATTGGAGAATTTCTGAATAATGCGGAGTACATTACGACGATTTCAGAGTATGACAGAGATATGCTGACCGAGTTTCAGCAGATTGTCAAGGCCGTTGCCGAGCAGGAGGAGATGCTTAAGGCAGAGTACGACGAGCTTGAAACCTTGCAGGACAGTCTGATTGCAAAGCAGGACGAACTGAACGAGCTGGTGGCAAGCAAGGAAGAAGAACTCAAGAAGATCAGCGCAGACTTGGGAGCCACGAAGGAAAGGCTTGAGCAGTTAAAAGCCGCCGCTGCGGAAGCGGCGCGTAAAAAAGAAGAGCAGGAGAGACTTGCCAAAGCCCAGGCTCAGGCCAATGCTAATTCAGGCGGGGGCGCAGGGGCGTCTGTGGTGTCAGGAAATGGCATGTTCACCCATCCCTGTCCCGGGTATAGCCGGGTTTCCAGTGAATTTGGATGGCGGGAGGCGCCGATTGCAGGTGCGGGCAATAACCATAAGGGAATGGATTTGGCGGCTCCCACAGGCACGCCAATCTATGCGGCTGCGGCAGGAACGGTTACCACTGCCAGATACAGTAACAGTGCGGGGAATTGGGTTGTAATTAATCATGGCAACGGATTGCAGACTTATTATATGCATGCAAGCGCATTGTATGTGTCAGAGGGACAGTCAGTGAGCAAAGGACAGAATATTGCGGCAGTAGGTTCCACAGGCCAGTCTACGGGACCGCACCTTCATTTCCAGGTTATGCAGAATGGGACGCCTGTGAATCCACGTAATTATCTGTAGGGATTTTGGTTTTGGGTAAGGGATGGATATCCGTTGTCAGTATAAAAAGGTTGAGGTTAGATGAAGAATAGGAAGAGTTTTATGCAGGGGGCGCTTTGCGGCGCCCTTGCTATATTATTGATTTCAGGGCTTATGTCCTGTGGTTTGAAGGCTTATAGCCGGGAGAATGGTTCCAATGACACGTCGGGGAAGCTTGGAACGCTTCGAAAGTTGATTGACCAGACGTATATGGGGGACGTGAAGGAAGATGAACTGAGGGAAGGCATTTATAAGGGGTTTATAAGCGGGTTAGAGGACCCTTATTCTGTATACTAT
Source organism: uncultured Lachnospiraceae bacterium (assembly GCA_949957035.1). The sequence goes on along the minus strand of CATLIP010000062.1, from coordinate 8,397 downwards.
GATGAAGAAGAGACAAGGGCTTTGATTGAGACCACAGAAGGGGAGTACGATGGAATCGGTGCGGTGCTGAGTCAGGATATCAATACAGGTATTGTGACTCTGATACGAATCTATGAAGACTCTCCCGCTATGGAGGCCGGCCTTCAAGATAACGATATTCTGTATAAAGTAGAGGATCTGGAGGTAACCGGAAAGGATCTGTCAGAGGTTGTATCGCATATTAAGGGCGAGAAGGGGACGGAAGTCAATCTGACGGTATACCGGGGAGATAACCATGAGGAAGTTACGGTTACTGCGGTGAGGAATACGATTCAGGCCCAGACGGTTTCCCACCGGATGATGGATGACGGAATCGGATATATCGCGGTATCTGAGTTTGACCTTGTGACATTTGAGCAGTATAAGCAGGCTTTGGAGGATCTTGAGAATCAGGGCATGAAAAGTCTGGTGGTGGACCTTCGGAATAACCCGGGGGGAAATTTAAGTACAGTGTGTGAGATTTTAGATTTGATGCTTCCGGAAGGATTGATTGTCTACACGAAGGATAAGGATGGAAATAAGGAGGAGGAGCGCTCAGATAACGCTCATCAGTTTAACCTTCCTTTGGCGGTGCTGATGAATGGAAACAGCGCCAGTGCGTCGGAGATTTATGCAGGCGCGATTCAGGACCATGGGACCGGTACAATCGTTGGAACCCAGTCTTACGGCAAGGGAGTTGTACAGCAGATTTTTGATTTGAAGGACGGGACCAGCGTGAAGCTGACCATTGCCGAATATTTTACGCCTAAGGGGAGAAATATCCATGGCAAAGGGATTACGCCGGATGTGGAGATTGAATATGAGAAGAATGAAGAAAATCCAGAGGCAGATAACCAGTTGGACAAAGCGATAGAGGTGCTGCAAGGAAAGATGTAGAGCGGCAGGGAATGTTTTTTAGCATTCCCTTTTTTGATTCTGTGTGATAAAATAGGATACAATCAGGATAGATTGCATATAAAGAAAGGACTGGGGATATGACGATTTTGATTCAGAATGGGCATGTGGTTGACCCGCTTACCGGAATGGAAGGATGTTTTGATGTGTTGATTGGGGATGGAAGAATTAGAAAGGTCGCCAAGGAGATAGTTGATGGGGCTGACCGTGTCATCAATGCCGAGGGCTGTTACGTGCTGCCAGGATTGATTGATTTGCATGTGCATTTCAGAGACCCTGGGCTTGAGTATAAGGAGACACTCTCCACAGGCGGGAGGGCGGCAGTGAAGGGCGGTGTGACGACGGTGTGCGCCATGCCGAATACGAAGCCTGTCATGGATGATGGAGAGAAGATTGCCAGGGTGCATGAGCGGGCGAAGGGAGAATCCCTTACCCATGTGATTCAGTTGGGAGCGGTTACGAAAGGACAGAAGGGAGAAGAGCTTGCGGATATCAGAGGAATGGCCCAAGCAGGCTGCCATGCTGTCAGTGAAGACGGCAAGTCTGTGATGAACGCAAGTCTGTACCGACAGGGAATGAAGGCCGCTAAGGATTGCGGGATCGCGGTGTTTGCACATTGCGAGGACCAGACCTTGGTGGAACAAGGCGTAATGAACGCGGATGAGAATGCAAAACGGCTTGGCCTTAGTGGAATCACCAATTCCGTGGAGGATGTGATTACTGCCAGAGACATTTTGCTTGCGAAAGAGACGGGAGTACGGCTTCATCTATGCCACTGCTCTACGGCGGACAGTGTGAAGATGGTGGGCTTGGCCAAGGAGGAAGGTCTCCCTGTAACCGGGGAGGTATGCCCTCATCATTTTATTTTGAGTTCGGATGATATTAAAGAAGATAACGGGAAGTATAAGATGAACCCGCCTCTTCGCAGCAAGGAGGATGTGGAGGCGCTGCGAAAAGGTCTGAAGGATGGAGTGATGGATGTGATTGCCACAGACCATGCTCCCCATGCTGTGGAAGAGAAGGACAAGTCTATGGCAGAGGCTGCTTTCGGAATCGTCGGGCTTGAGACCTCCGCCGCCCTTACCTTTACTGCGTTGGTGAAAACCGGACTTTTAAGCATTATGGATATGGCAAAGAAGATGAGCTATAATCCGGCAAAGATTCTGGGGCTTGAGGACAGAGGCAGTGTATCGGAGGGGAAGATGGCGGATATTACGATTTTTGACCCGGCCAGAACGTATCAGATAGATAAGAGTACCTTTGTCTCCAAGGGAAAGAATACGCCCTTTGATGGATTTGAAGTGACAGGCGAGGTGGTGTGTACCCTTGTAGAGGGGAAGATTGTGTATGACATTTTGCAGGACTAAAGGAGCTGCGGCAGGGGAATATACGTTACGTTATACTCTGTAGATCATATATTTGTATATGGAATATGAATGGGAGGATGAGAACATGATTAACAAGTTAGTGGAGAATATCAAGAAAAAGGGAGCGCCCATTGTCGTGGGGTTGGACCCGATGTTGGACTATGTGCCAAAGCAGGTACAGAAAAAGGCTTTTCAGGAGTATGGGGAGACATTGGAAGGAGCGGCGGAAGCAGTCTGGCAGTTCAACAAAGCTATTGTGGATCATACCTGTGATCTGATTCCGGCAGTGAAGCCGCAGATCGCCATGTATGAGCAGTTTGGGATTCCGGGGCTTGCGGCGTTTAAGAAGACGGTGGATTACTGCAAGGAGAAAGGGTTGGTTGTGATTGGGGACATTAAACGGGGAGATATTGGCTCCACTTCGGCGGCGTATGCAGTGGGACATCTGGGACACATTCAGGTTGGAAGTAAGTCCTTAAATCCTTTTGGTGAGGATTTTGCGACGGTCAATCCCTATTTAGGTTCTGACGGAGTTAATCCGTTTTTGAAGATTTGCAAGGAGGAGCAGAAGGGAATCTTTGTGTTGGTGAAGACGTCTAATCCGTCCAGCGGAGAATTTCAGGACCGGCTGGTTGACGGAAGGCCGCTGTATGAACTGGTGGGTGAGAAGGTTGCCTCATGGGGGGACGAGCTGATGGGAGACGAATACAGTTATGTAGGCGCGGTGGTGGGCGCCACTTACCCGGAGATGGGGAAGATTCTCAGGAAGATTATGCCCAAGGCTTATATCCTTGTGCCAGGTTATGGGGCGCAAGGAGGAAAAGGAAAGGATCTGACCCACTTCTTCAATAAGGACGGCCTGGGAGCGATTGTGAATTCCTCAAGAGGAATTATTGCAGCGTATAAGCAGGAGAAGTACGAAAAATATGGAGAGGAAGCATTTGCAAAGGCGTCACGGGCAGCAGTGGAGGATATGATTGCGGATATCCAGGGTGCGCTTAGGTCAGCCTAATAAAGAGAAATAAAACAGGAGAAAGAGATGGAAGAGAAAAAGAAAGAGATTGGAAAAGTAGTGTCGCAGGAGCCGCTTGCGGATGGAATCTACAGCATGTGGATAGAGACGGAGGCTTCCCGGAGGGCAAAACCAGGGCAGTTTTTGTCCATGTATACCAACGACCCGAGCAGATTACTTCCAAGACCGATTAGTATATGTGAGATTGATAAGGACAATGGAAGACTCCGTGTCGTATATCGTGTGACAGGGAAGAACACAGGGACCGAGCAGTTCTCTAAGATGAACGCCGGCGATAAGCTTCCGATAATCGGACCCCTTGGAAATGGATTCCCCTTGGAAGAAGCAGCGGGCAAAAGGGTGTTCCTGATGGGAGGAGGAATTGGCGTCCCTCCAATTCTGGAGCTGGCGAAGCAGATGGTGTGCGCTAAGAAGCAGATTGTGGCTGGCTATCGGGATGCACACACCTTTTTAAAGGAAGAGTTTGAGCAGAATGGACAGCTTTACATTTCTACGGAAGATGGAAGTGTGGGAACTAAAGGAAATGTGTTGGACGCAATTCGTGAAAATAGATTAGAGGCAGATATTATATATGCCTGTGGACCGACTCCGATGCTGCGGGCAATCAAGGAATATGCCGGAGAAAAAAAGATTGCATGCTATATTTCTCTGGAAGAAAGAATGGCATGTGGAATAGGAGCGTGTCTTGGGTGCGTCTGTGCCGCGAAGGAGCGGGACCATCACACAAATGTGCATAACACAAGGATTTGTAAGAACGGTCCGGTATTCCTTTCAACGGAGGTGGAAATCTGATGAATATGAAAGTGAACATTGCAGGAGTGGAATGGAAGAATCCTGTGACTGTGGCTTCGGGTACTTTTGGTTCCGGCGCTGAATATGCGGAATTTGTTGATTTAAACAGGCTGGGGGCTGTGACGACGAAAGGGGTTTCCAGCGATCCATGGCCTGGGAATCCAACTCCCAGAGTAGCGGAGACATGCAGCGGTATGATGAATGCGATTGGGTTACAGAATCCGGGAATTGATGTGTTCTGTGAGCGTGATATCCCTTTTCTGCGAAGTTATGATACGAAGATTATTGTGAATGTATGCGGAAAATCCGAGGAAGATTACTGCAGGGTTGTAGAACGGCTTGCCAGTGAAGATGTAGATATGCTGGAGATTAATATTTCCTGTCCCAATGTAAAAGAAGGCGGGATTGCTTTTGGTCAAAGCCCCAAGGCGGCGGAGGCTATCACCAGGGCGGTTAAGAGATATGCGAAACAGCCGGTGATTATGAAGTTAAGCCCTAACGTGACGGATATCTCCGAGATGGCGAAGGCTGTGGAGGCGGGAGGCGCAGATGCCGTTTCTTTGATTAATACGCTCACCGGAATGAAGATTGATATCCGAAGAAGAACATTTGCGCTGGCGAATCAGACAGGAGGTGTTTCCGGTCCTGCCATTCATCCCATTGCCGTGCGTATGGTTTATCAGGCTGCTCAGGCGGTGAAGGTTCCCATTATCGGCATGGGAGGAATCGCATGCGCCGAGGACGCCGTTGAGATGATGCTTGCAGGGGCAAGCGCTATATCGGTAGGAACGGCGAACTTCCATAATCCGTCGGTGACGGTGGAAATCATAGAAGGAATTGAGGCATATCTTAAGGAGAATCATATGGAAGATGTGCGTGAATTGACAGGCGCAGTTCACGCATGATAAGAGGGGGAGGAATGTTTGATGGACTACAACAGGATTGTAGAGCTGATCCTTGACGTGGGTGAAGAGATGTTGAAGAGCGGCGCTGAGAATTTCAGACTGGAAGACAGCCTTTACAGAATGTGTAAAAGCTATGGATTTAAGCGATATGATGTGTATGCGATTCCAAGTAACCTTCAGATCACGGTGGAGACGCCGCAAGGGGAGATGATTACCCAGATTCGTCAGATTGAATCTACAGATATTGATTTTGACCGTCTGGATTATCTCAATAATCTGTCTAGATATGTCTGTGCAAATCAGCCGGATGTAAAGGAATTTCGTGAGAGATACGAGGAAGTCATGAATCGCCAGGAGCCCCATCCGGCAGTCAGATATTTTGCGGGAGTTATGGGCGGAGCCGGATTTGCGGTATTCTTTGGATGTAATTTTATGGATGCTATGGTTGCGGTGATAGTGTCTTTGATGATTGTTGTTGTGGGCGGATGGCTTGGGAAGAGAGAGAATAATGTCCTAATCTTCAATTTGATTCTGGCGTTTCTGTCAGAGCTGATGATTCTGGCAGCGGTGCGTCTGGGGATTGGAAGTCATCCTGACCGAATTATGATAGGGATTGTGATGCTGCTGATTAGTGGGCTTGGAGTTACGAACGGTATTCGCGAGGTGCTGCAAAGAGACTTTATTTCCGGAGCGCTGAATATTATGAACTCCATGCTTGGAGCGGCGGGAATTGCGTTTGGCATTGCCCTAGCAATTATGATACTTGACGGCGCTGCTTCGGATGGCTTCATTCTTAACCATAATATACCGATTCAGTTGATTTCCTGTACGATTGCGTGTATCGGTTTTGCCATGTGGTTTAAGATTAGAGGACGTCAGGTCATTTTTTCCGGGATTGGAGCCTTTTTTACATGGGGTATCTATATTGTAGTATTCGATATGAATCCAAGCAACTTTCTGGCGACGCTGGTAGCGGCTGTCTTTGTGGCTGCCTATGCGTTTATTATGTCAAGGGTCAATAAGGCGCCTTCTACGATTTTTCTTACCGCGTCTGTGTTTCCGTTGATACCGGGGCCTAATCTTTACTATATGATGTATGGATGTGTAAGTAAGGATATGAATCTGGTCTTTAATGAGATGCTTGTTCTTCTTGCGACCTGCCTTGCGATTGCATTTGGATTCATTATTGTAGATGTGGCGTCCAGAAGCGCCATGTATATGATGAAGACGGAATACCGTATCGGAAAGAGTTCCTAAAGAGCTAAAAAACAGGGATTTAGAACATAACATTTTTCTAAATCCCTGTTTTTTACTGTACTATTGTTTCCGAAGCTGGAACTTCTGAACCGACCGCTTCAATTCCCCGGCTTGTTTATACAACTCACTGGCCGAAGATGCAGATTTTTCTGCCGTCACTGTATTGGTATGTACCACATCTGAAATCTGATTAACGCCTGCCGTAAGCTGTTCAAGGGACATTGCCTGCTGCTGGGCGGAGTCTGCAATCTTCTGTATCAGTTCGGCCGTGTTCTGTGAGCCGGTTACACCTACAGAAAGAGCCTCCGTCGTATCGCCTGACAGGGAGGTACCATGTTTTACAAGCTCCATGGAGTTTTCAATTAATTTTGTGATATCCTTTGCAGCAATAGAGCTCTTGTTAGCAAGGCTCTGAACCTCGTCTGCCACAACAGCAAAGCCTTTGCCGAGATTACCGGCGCGGGCCGCTTCAACTGCGGCATTCAGTGCAAGAATATTGGTCTGGAAAGAAATATCTTCAATGGTCTTGATGATTCCGCTAATCTGCTGTGAGGATTCGGAAATGTCCTCCATGGCAGAAGTCAGTTCTTCCATCTTCTTACTGCATGACTGTAATTGTCCTGCCAGATCGATGGAGGACCTTCTGGCATAATCTGCATCATGGGAGGTAGACTTCACCTGCCCGGAAAGTTCTTGGATGCTGGCTGATAATTCTTCAATGGCAGAAGCTTGTTCTGTGGCGCCGCTGGAAAGAATCTGGGCGTCGGATGCCACCTGCTCCGACTCGTCGGAAACTAAGCCGGCAGTCTGGTTTATCTGTAACAGCGCGTTATTTAAAGAGTCCAGAATCTGTCCCAAGGCCTTCTGTATAGGAAGAAACTCACCCAGATAATCATTGTCAATGGTCAAATCCATCTTACCGTCTGCCATCTGTGCCAGCTTGGAATCAATGTCATGAATGTATTTTTTCAGCTCATTCTTCGTGTCATGGATGGAATCCACAAGCATCCCAATCTCAGAAGTATCTGACACCAAAGCAAAATCCGCAGAAAGATTTCCTGTGGAAATCTCGCTCATCTGGTCCCGAACTGCAATAATCGGTTTCAGAATACGCTTGCGTGTAACATACATGACAACCAACTGTATACATCCTACCAGAATCATTGAGAGAATGATGAGCAGGCGGATTAAGGCAGAACGCTGATTCAGCTTTTGAATGTCCTCTTTGGTTCTTGTATCCAGTGTAGTCAGGAATTGCTCTTTGATCTCGTTAATCTGGTTGATGGAAGTTGTGTAATCCTTTCCGTACACATAATCCAGCGCTTCCTGAAGTTTTCCTTCCTGTACGTTCGCCATGGCGTTCTCTTCCAGAGGGACCAGATTGTTAGACAGAGCGGACATCTCATCAATCATAGCCTGCTCCTGCTTCGTAATTCCAATCTCCTGCATGGCCGCAACTCCCAAATCCCGGTTTTTCAGGTTATTGATTTCATTAAAATAGTTGTCATAGTGAACTTGGTCTCCGGTTGCAGCATAGGCACGCACCTCGTTGGTCAGGTAGGCGGAGCCATTCATAAACCGATTGGCATTATAGGTCAGGTCAAATCGGGATTCATTGTCCTTGCTGAGTTTCGCGTTTACGTTAGAATAGCATACTAGAAGAATAATCATGAGAATCAGAGCAAGAATAGATATACCATTCAGTATGGCGATCAGTTTAGATTGTTTCATTGCTTTTTTCATTTGCGTTACTCCTTTACATTTATTGCTTTACCTTTCAAAATAAATCCAAACCAGCTATGCATTCCCCTGTGCATGGGCTGATTTATTCGAAATAATACTGATATTATGATTATACCATTTAGTCCAGTAACTGTCACTGTACCTTTGAGGACATTTCCAAGATATATTGTAGTAAATTTCTATTAATAAGTTCATTTTTTTAATGTTTTTATTTACAATGATAAAAATGCTTGAGGTACGACAAGCATTTTTCAGGAGTTTTTTTAAACTGTTTATATTATCTATGAGAAAAATGCTTGCGGTGCGACAAGCATTTTTCAAGATTTATTTTACTGTTTTTATTTACAATGAGAAAAATGCTTGCGGT
>CATLIP010000061.1 GCA_949957035.1 uncultured Lachnospiraceae bacterium | reverse complement strand
TAACAGAGGCTGCCGCAGGGCAGGATGGAAAGCTTACCTTACAGGTGGAGCGAAATTCTCAGAAGATGGGATTGGGATGGAGTTTGGCCTTTTCGAATAAGTTCGAAGGGGAAAAGGTTTTTTCAAGAGATTTGAACACATGGGAATCTTTGAACTATGGCTATTTGGGGATGATGGAGAACTATTTTCTGGAAAATCAGACTGATTGGCAGCAGGTGGAAGAAGGACAAAGTATTGCGTTGGCAGCGTGGCATCTTTGTGGAACCGGGAAGGAAGAGATTCGCAGAATCCCATGTCAGGAATTTATGGATGAACAGGCGAAGAGAGCTGCAGTGGGACAGAATGCAGGAGAGATTCTGTATTATCTGGTATTTTCAGAAAAAAAAGCTGATGAGCTGAGAGCGGAATACGCTGTTTCCCCCTATGTGAGAAAGTTGCTTGAGGCGGCGAATCCTTACATCGGTGATGCACCTGCAGACAAAAGACTTGTTGAGACGATAGGCTTTTTTCCTGAGATGGGGCAGACATTGGAACTCGAGACGAAGGAGAAGCCCTATGTACTGAAGCTTCATTTTGAAGACCGGCCTGAGGAAGAGATTTTTTTCCATAAGCAGGCGGTAAAGAACGCCATTCTTCTGCTGTGTCTGATTGAAAATGCAGACAGAATTGAGTGGACATATTCTGTGGACTTGGCTGAAGGGCCGGCCAATCGCCGTTTTTTCTGTGACAGAGAAGAGGCTGCAAGGTTGTGCGGTGTGGAGGATATTCGAAGTTTTGCAGACTCAAAAGAGGCGATGCAGGAATTGGTGATAGATAAACTGCCATACATTGATCAGGGAGAGGTAATGAACGTAATTGGACTTGGGGTTGATGAAGGCAGATATGCATCGCCGGATGGGAAGTGTTATCAAAATCTTTACTACTTTATTGGCCGGCTTCCAGGGGAAGAATACGACGAAGTATTCCAAGTCCTGACGGATGAAGAGGAGATTACGGCGGAGGATGTGGCAAAAGCGGTTGCCGGGGGAGGTACTTCGGAGAAACTGTATTTGGTACAGAATGGGATGTAAGTAGAATATGCCGGAGAATGGAACGTCTAAAAAGGGATGTCAGAAAATGATGTTTTCAGACACCCCTTTATAAATGTAAGCAAAAGAACACAATTAACAGGTAGCTCCCCCGACTACATTTTTCTCAAGAATCTGCTTCTTATCAATCTTGCTGTTCAAAAGCTTGTCCTGCACATAATCGAACCCAAGCCTTGCAATGGTATCCGCGAACCGTTCCCCGGAGTTCCCTTCATCACGGAAGAACAGAATCGCCCGTTCCACCACGTCGATGACTTCTTCTTCCGAGGTAAAAATCCGGTCTAACGCACGTCCTTCCGCAACCTTCTTGCCCCAACGTCCGCCAATATAGACCTTGTAGCCTGTCACAGATTCCGTCACTGCTCCGAACGGACATTTATCAATACACCGCCCGCAGTGGTTGCAGTTCTCCTCAGGAATCCGAATCTTCCCGTCCGCGAGCTTCGCGACTTTGATCGGGCAGCTATTCTCAACCTGACAGACTTTGCAGCCCTTACACTTGGACAAATCAATCTCCGGCTGACGCTGTCCGATAATCCCCAAATCATTCAAATCCGGCTTCACGCAGTTATTCGGGCATCCGCCTACCGCAATCTTGAATTTGTGCGGCAAAGACACATCATGGTAGCCTGTATAGTAGAGGTCATGCAGCTTTTCCGAGAGTGCAAACGTATCAATCAGCCCATACTGGCAGGTCGTTCCCTTACAGGATACTACCGGGCGCACCTTAGAGCCGGTTCCGCCGGTCTTTAGCCCTGCGTCCTCCAGAAATGCAAAGAGAGGTTCCAGATTATCGTAATTCACCCCTTGGATTTCCAGCGTCAGGCGGGTCGTCATGGTGATTTCCCCGGAACCAAATTTTTCAGCGGCCTCGGCAATCTTAATCTGTTCTTCGGTGGTGAGCTTCCCGTTCCTGGTAATCACACGTACATTGAATACATCGCCGTACCGCTTATCCTGCAGGCATCCAAGCCCCTTGACCCGTTTGATTTCTTCAGCAGAAAGCTTCTTCCCGTCCCGGGGAACTTTTACTTTATTGAAAAATGCGCCTCCCTCCAGAACTTTGGTGTTCGTGTATCCTAAGGCTTTCAGGCGGTTCTGTAAGAAATATCCCCGTTTGCCCTTTGCGCATACCAGCAGCAGTTTGGCGTCTTTGTCAAATCCTTTCAGCGGTCCATTTACTTTGGACAGGTCAATCCATGTTGCTCCCGGGATGGCAGGGGCAGGCTGTACGTCCAGTACCGTATATCCTCTGGCGTCCCCTTTCGCATATTCCGCCGGGCTTATGGAGTCCAGCAGACCTTCCATCTTATTTTCCAGAATATAACATGCTGTGACGAAGGGATGGATTGCCGTGGAAAAAGGAGGCGCATAGGCGAAGTCAAGGGTATCGAAGTCATGAAGCTTCATCCCTTGGGAAATGCCTACCGCAGCAATATCCGTCATCTTATCTACGGCTCCTGCACCCAACACCTGTAAGCCCAGCAATTTTCCGGTTTCCGTTTCAGCGGTGAGTTTGACGATAAATGAGGATGCGCCCGGATAGTAATGAGCCTTATCGTCCAACACGCAGATAACAGAAGTCGCGGCGTAACCGGCTGCATTTGCCTGGGCTTCCGTAAGTCCCGTACGTCCGCCGTTCAGGGTTGGAAGCAGGCGTACCACGCCGGTGCCGAGGCAGCCTTTATATCCCTCGCCCGCATTGTTTAAGGATTTTGCCATGGCGCGCGCCGCAAGGTTGGCGGTGGAACCCATGGCAGACCACTGTCCTTGCCCGGTCAGCGCATTCTTGACCATGGCGCAGTCGCCTGCGGCATAGATATCCGGCAGGTTGGTCTGCAAATGCTCGTCCACCAGAATCGTTCCTTTGAACATCTCAAGGCCGGAATCTGCCAGAAATCCTGTGGCAGGACGGACTCCGATTGCAAGGATTACCATATCGGCATCAAATGTGCCGTTGTCAGTCACCACCTTCTCGGCTTTGGAATCGCCTTCGATTCCTGTCAGGCTGGTGGAGGTCAGCACGCGCATGCCGGCGGAGAGGAGCTGTTTCTTCGCATAGTCAGCCATTTCCTCGTCGTAGGCGTTAGGCATAATCTGGGGCGCAGCGTCAATGACCGTTACCTGCATGCCCTGTGCCATCAGGTTCTCCGCCACCTCAAGGCCGATGAACCCGGCGCCGCAAACCACTGCCTTCCGGCATTTCTGTTCTTCTATGTAAGAGCGGGCCGCTACCGCATCGTCCGGGGTGCGCACGCAGAACACGCCGGGAAGCCCTACGCCGTCTACGGGAGGAACGAAGGGGACAGCCCCTGTTGCAATGATGAGTTTGTCATAGGTTTCCGTAAATGCTTCGCCGGAGGATTTTTTCAGGGAAACGGTCTTAGCGGCGTTGTCGATGCCCGTCGCCTCACAGCCGGGGAAGACCTCTGCGCCGGTAAGACCGCTGTAACGTGCCGGAGTGTTGACAATCAGGCTTTCACGGTCTGGGATGTCGCCGCCGATGTAGTAGGGCAGCCCACATCCGGCATAGGAGATGTCTTCTCCCTTGGTATAGACTCTGACGTCTGCGTTCCGGTCGCAGCGTTTCAGCTTGGCGGCGGCTTTCGTGCCTGCGGCAACGCCGCCGAGGATTACATATTTCATAATAGTTCGTCTCCTTTCGTTTACAATTAATTCCTATAGAAAAGTATAATATAAAATCCATGATTTTGCAAAAGCCTACGCATTAATCCGGTCAAGTTCTGACAGGTTCTTTATTATCAATTATCTGAAATGTGTACAATACGTTATTTTGCGGCCGCTCCCACATGCGGTATCTGCCAGGGCTCAATGCAGCACTGGTGTTTTTTCGTCTTAGGGTCATAGCTGACACCTACAAGAAGCAGATTCCCGCAGTAATCTGCCAGGGACTCCACATAGCATTTGTCTTTAATCTGTTGGATTGCGCCGGCCGCAGAATTATCCCATTTCAGTTCAATCACAAGGGCAGGCTTCTCAGGATGATTTTTTCTGGGAATGTATACAATATCGGCAAAACCCTTCCCGGTCGGAAGCTCCCTGAAAGAGAGATAATATTCCCTTGCACTGTAATAGGCAAGAGCAATCGTGCAGGAGAGGGCGTTTTCATTGTTATAAGTCAGTATGGATGTCTCCATGTGCGCTGTTTCAAGACCGGAGGCTACGGCGTCAGGGTCTTGACGTATGGTTGCCTCTAACAGCTCGTCCGATTTCCTCACTGCATCAGCCACCGTATCCCATCCCGCAGATTCAACTGCATTGCAGAATTCAGACGCAATTTCGGAATTGGGAATAAAGACTTCTTTTGCTTTGAAATCATATCCCAGATATCCAAGATGAATTAATAAGGTAAGGACGTCGTCCGCAGAGGAAAATGTGGTCATGTCATTGGTAAAGGTCGTGGTATTGATTTTCTTGCGTATTCCGGCAAGAAGTTGGGTAACGATGTCTTTCAGCCCTTTGAAATTCAGGATGATGTAATCCCGGAGAGCTTCAAAAGTCTCGGTCTTATTCCAGAAATTATCGTAGCTTCTGGTGAGCATGGCGCTCACTACGGAGCGGGGGCTGTAGATGTGGGTCGTGCCTTCAAAGCAATAACCGTCGTACATGCGTTGCACTTCTTCGTAGTCCATCTGGTAAACAGAGCATAACTCTCTTACTTCTTCGACCGTAAATCCCACGTAGGAAGCCAGCGGCCCGGGATTGGTCATGGAAAATTCATCGAACATATTAAGGGCGGAGTGGGTTCCGTATTTCTTGATTGGAAGGATGCCTGTCATATATGCAAGGGCTACGTATGGCTGGTCTTTCAGCAGGTTACGGATGAAGTCCAGATATAGCCGTTGGGCTTGGACGTCATGTTTGTATTCTCTGAAAATACAGTCCCATTCGTCGATGATGAAGATGAAGGAAGTTGTTTTATTTGCAGAAATTGTTTGCAATACGGAGGTTAATGACGAAGGGTTAAAATAGTTTAATTCCGAATATTCCTCCAATAATTCCCACAACAGCGTTTTTTCAATCAGTTCTTTTAAAGCTGGAATACTGCTTGTCTGACTTAAAAATTGCTGGATATTTAAAAATATAATATTGTACTGGTTTAAATGTTCTGAATAGGTATTGTTTCCGGCAATCGCCAGATGGTCGAACTGCCCGCTGGAATCAATATTTTTTCCATAGTAAGCCGCAAGCATTTCTGCGGCCATAGATTTGCCGAAACGCCTTGGGCGGCTGACGCAGACAAATCGCTGCGCCGTATTAATGACAGAATTTGTATAGGCAATCAGTCCGCTTTTATCTATATAAATCTTAGAATTGAGCGATATCTGGAAACTTCTGTTTCCCGGATTCAAGTAGATTCCCATAGACACAATCTCCCCTTTCGTTGTTATCTGCTATTTTACCCGATGTTACAAGAAAAAACAATCTGCAAGCATCAAGCTAACAGTTCCCCCAGACAGTGCAAAAGCCGTTCATTATCCTCCGGCATCATAATACAGAACCGGATATATTCCCCGGGAAGCCCCGCAAAGGAAGAGCAGTCCCGAATCATCATGCCCTTTTGAATCGCATGCTCAAACACATCAAAGGAAGATATGCCATCCTTCAAAAGCTTCATGAGGATAAAATTCCCATAGGCAGGATAGGCTTTTACGTAACGGAAATCATTTAACACAGCCATGCATTTTCTCCGCTGGGAAAGAATCAGCTCTCTTGTCCGGCGGATATAATCCGTATCCATCAGCATCCGCTCCCCTGCAAAAGCGCCGAGGCTGTTCAAAGACCAAGGGTTCTGGTGCTGCTTCAGGTTAGTGAGAAATGCCCGGTTACTGGTCATCCCGTAACCCAGACGAAGCCCCGGGGCGGCAAAGAATTTGGATACGCCCCTTAGAATCATCAGATTATCATAGCGGGGAATCAAAGGAACGGCGGAAATCTCGGCTACGGAAGGGGCAAATTCCACATAGGTTTCATCAATCATCACGAAAATCCGGCGTTCTTTGCACAGCCCGACCAGCGCGTCCAGTTCATTGCAGTTAAGGGCGGAGGAAGTCGGGTTATTGGGATTGCACAGAATCAGGAAATCAACATTGTCTGCAAGTGCCCGTTCCAGATGTTCCAGATTGAGCCGGAAATCCTGTTCCTCTTCCAGATAGTAATTGGTAATCCGCCCGCCGGTCAGGGACAGCTCCCTTTCATATTCCGAGTAAGTAGGACCGATGACCAGAGCGTGTTTGGCGTTTCGCTGGCTGATTAGCAGGGAAATCAACTCCGTAGAACCGTTCCCGGTTACGACGTAATCCATGTCCGTACCGCAGTATTGGGCGATTGCCTTGCGCAGCGCCTTATATTCTCTGTCCGGGTAACTGGTGATGATGTCCAGATGTTCTGCAAGGGCTTCCCGCACTGCGTCAGATAACCCGAGAGGGTTTACGTTGGCTCCGAATTTTACGATGCTTTCCTTGGGGATTCCATAGTATTTCTCAATCTGCTCAATGTCGCTGCCGTGGAATGCAGGGCGAGTCTGTGGCATGTTATCTGGCATGTTGTTACCTTCTTTCTTCTTAATTATATATTCCATCAACATTATTTTCCCATGTTCGGATTTAATTTTCAACTTTTTTCTAAATTTATATAACATTTCATACGTTTTTAAAATGGATATGTTAGAATAAGGGAGGTTCAAGCGAAAGGGAGGTTACATGATTATGAAATTCCGAATGAAAGTATTATGTAGTTTATTAGCTGCAGCCATGTGCTGTACGCCTGTTTTGAGCGGCTGTTCATCTCAGGAGGAGCCTTCTTTGGCCCAGGAAGAGGCAGAAGGGAAGGAACAGGATGTTTTGGATGAGACGGATGGCGCTGCCGGAGAGGGCGCAGGTAATCTGGGAAAGTTTTCTGTGGAGGACATAAATGGCAGCGCCTATACGGAAGAAATGTTTGCAGACCATGACTTGACCATGGTAAATGTGTTTACGACTTGGTGTACGCCTTGTATCAGGGAGATACCAGATTTGGAGAAGCTTCACAAGGAAATGGAGGGTCAGGGCGTAGGCGTAGTCGGTATTGTGTTAGATGCAATAGGCAGTTCCGGCAAGGTGGATGAAGAGGCAGTAGAGAAGGCTAAGATTCTGGCAGAAAAGACAGGGGCGGCTTACCCGTTCCTGATACCGGACGAAGGGTATCTGGGGGGCAGGCTTGCCGGGATTGCCGCGGTTCCTGAGACATTTTTCGTAGATAAGGACGGAAATATCGTTGGAGAGACGTATTCTGGCAGCCGTTCTTTTGAGGACTGGAAGGGAATCGTGGAAAAGGAACTGGAAGGGGTGGCAAGATGAGCCGCTTCTTACGGTCTCCATGGGCAGGAATCTGTATCGCTGCCTTAGGCTTAGGGCTGATGGGGATTGGGATTTACCGGGGAGAGATGGCGGTGGTGTTGGAAAAAGCAGTAAATATATGTATGGAGTGTATCGGAATTGGATAAGAGAAAGAATTACGAGTGGAAACGCCATAGAATGCAGGCATTATGGGGGCTTCTTACCAATAGTTACCTGACAGGATTCGTTCAGGGGAAAATATATAAAGGGAAGTTGAAGAATCTCTGCGTTCCCGGCCTTAACTGCTATTCCTGTCCGGGAGCCTTGGGAGCCTGCCCGGTCGGGGCGATGCAGGCGGTGATTGGGAATTGGAATTTTAAGTTCGCGTTTTATGTGGCTGGGTTCTTGATGTTCATAGGCGCGCTGATGGGAAGATTCGTCTGCGGCTGGCTGTGTCCTTTTGGGCTGATTCAGGATTTGCTGCATAAGATTCCGTTTCCTAAAAAAATAGGGACGTTTCGGGGAGATAAGCTGCTTCGGAAATTAAAATATGTAATACTGGCGGTATTTGTCATTCTTCTGCCTATGTTTCTGGTGGATGTGCTGGGACAAGGCGCGCCTTATTTCTGTAAACTCATCTGTCCGGCGGTGACGCTGGAGGGAGGCTTGCCGCTGGTGTTGCTGAACAAATCTATGCGCAGTGCATTGGGCTGGCTGTATGTGTGGAAGAATGTATTGCTGGCGGTGACGATTGTACTTTCGGTTTTGATATACAGGCCGTTCTGCAAATATATTTGCCCCTTGGGAGCCATTTATTCGGTGTTCAATCCAATATCGGTGTTCGGGTACAGGGTGGATAAGGACAAATGTACGGGATGCGGCGCCTGTGCCAAGGCATGTAAGATGCAGGTAAATCCGGTGGAGCATGCAAACAGCCCGGAATGTATCCGCTGCGGGCTGTGCAAAAAAGTGTGCCCCGCCCATGCAATCCAATCTCCGCTTCCGGCCAAAGACGTTAAACGTCAGTGTGAAACGAGTAAATGAGAGAGGGATATTTCCATGGAAGATGCTTATGTATTACAGTTATCCAACCGGAAGTTTTCTGAATTATATCTGTGCATGTGCGGCTACAGTAAATGCAAGCCGCTGCACAGTTTTGGACCGGCGGTCCGTCCGGATTATCTGATTCATTTTATTTTAAAAGGAAGAGGCAAGTATCACAGCGGGGACGCCCGGTATTGCCTGGAAGCGGGGCAGGGCTTCTTGATTGAGCCGAACGTTCTGACCTTTTATCAGGCGGATGCGGAGGAACCTTGGGAATATCTGTGGATTGGGTTTAACGGAACGAATGTCGCGGAATATCTTCTGGATGTTGGGCTTCACAGCGGGCAGTTGATTTTCAGGAGCGCCCATGGCGCAGAGCTGAAACAAACGGTGGTGGAAATGCTGAAGAATACCACCAGCAGTATCAGCAACCAGTATGAGAGGCAGGGGCTTCTCTATTCTTTTTTTGCGATTCTGTCAAAAAATATCAATATAAATGTCCCGCGGGAACAGGACGGGGAGAATATCCATATCAGCAGGGCGGTGGAGTATGTCCGCAACAATTATTTTGACGCCATACGGGTGACGGACATTGCGAAATATGTGTGTGTTGACCGTACTTATCTCTATGAACTGTTCCGCCGCTATCTGAATGTCTCCCCCCAGGAATATCTGGCAAATTACCGGCTTACCAGGGCGGCGGAGCTTTTGACGCTTACGGAGCTTTCCATGGGAGAGATTGCCCTGTCCTGCGGATATCAGAATGCATATTCCTTCGGGAAAGCGTTCAAGGCGAAGCGGGGAATATCGCCTGCCAGATACAGGGAAAAGAACCGGAGTGAAAATAAGGATTATCTGGAGAGCCATAAGGATAATCTGGAAAAGTTATAGCCAACATTTGGACATTTTTACCCCACATATGGGCATATGCATCCGCAGGTTTCTCTTATACAATTCTATTTATGAAGGATGCGGAAATTACGCGGCTTTTGGGAAATCGGGTATGGAGCGTAAAAGACATCCGAACATTTGTATAAGCAGGAGGTTTTGTATGAGTATTTTATTTAGCGGAAGCACAAAGACATTTCATCTGTATAATCAGGAGATTAGTTATATTATGACGGTTCTTCCGAACGGGCATATGGGACAGCTTTATTTCGGGAAAAAGGTTCATCACAGGGAGGATTATTCCTATCTGTATGAGACGGTATGCCGGCCCATGGCGTCCTGTGTGTTCGAGGGGGACAGAAGTTTCTCTTTGGAGCATGTAAAACAAGAGTACGGCGTATATGGGACGACGGACTACCGCCGTCCTGCAATCGAAATATTACAGCCAAACGGAAGCCGTATCTGTGATTTCAAATATCAGGGTTACGAAATTCAGAAAGGGAAACCAGCGCTTACAGGGCTTCCTGCTACTTATACGGAAAATGAGGATGAGGCGGAGACGCTTTGTATCACGTTGGCAGATTCGCTGACCGGGGCGGTTTTGGAGCTGCTCTATACGATTTTTGCCAAGGGTGGTATTCTTGCCAGAAGCGCCAGAATCTCCAACAAAGGGGAGGAGGATCTTCATCTGACGACGGCCATGAGCCTTTGTCTGGATTTGCCGGACTGTGACTATGAGTGGCTCCAGTTTTCCGGGGCATGGGCGCGGGAACGCCATTTGAAGGTGAGAAAATTAGAGCAGGGAATCCAGGCGGTGGACAGCCGCAGGGGAAATTCCTCCCATGAGCATAATCCATTTATCGTGCTGAAACGTCCGGCGGCAAATGAATTTCAGGGAGAGGTCATTGGCTTTAGTTTGATATACAGCGGAAATTTCCTTGCCCAGGCGGAGGTGGATACCCATGACACGACGAGAGTCCTGATGGGGATTCATCCGATGGGATTTGACTGGAAGCTGGAAAAGGGAGAGAGTTTCCAGACGCCGGAGGCTGTGATGGTTTTCTCGGAACAGGGGCTAAACGGTATGAGCCAGACGTTCCATCGTCTGTATCAGAAGCGTCTTGCCAGAGGATACTGGCGGGATAAGGCAAGGCCGATTTTAAATAACAACTGGGAGGCGACCTATTTTGACTTCACAGAGGACAGGCTTGTAGAGATTGCAGGCAAGGCAAAGGAATGCGGGGTGGAATTGTTCGTGCTGGACGACGGGTGGTTCGGGCAGCGCAATAACGACCATGCGGGACTGGGCGACTGGGTGGCGAATCCGAAACGGCTCTCCCGGGGGATTACGGGTCTTGCAGAGCGTATCGAGGGTCTTGGCATGAAGTTCGGGCTTTGGTTCGAGCCGGAGATGGTGAACAAGGATTCTGACCTTTACCGGGCGCATCCGGACTGGATTCTTTCCACTCCGGGAAGAAGTGTTTCCCATGGAAGGAACCAGTATGTGCTGGATTTCTCCCGGAAAGAAGTGGTGGACTGTATCTATGGGATGATGGCGAAGATTTTGGGTGAGGCGAAGGTTTCTTATGTGAAATGGGATATGAACCGGAGCATTACGGAGTGTTATTCTAAGGCTCTTTTGCCGGAACGTCAGGGGGAAGTGTTCCATCGCTATATTTTAGGGGTGTATGACTTGTATGACCGGCTGAATCGGAATTTCCCTCATGTGCTTTTTGAGTCCTGCGCAAGCGGCGGCGGACGGTTTGACCCGGGTATCCTCTATTATGCCCCGCAGGGATGGGCGAGCGATGATTCTGACGCGGTGGAGCGTCTGAAAATACAGTACGGCACGTCCTTTTGTTATCCGATTAGCAGTATCGGCAGCCATGTGTCTGTTGCGCCGAATCATCAGGTATTCCGCAGCACG